>DASXQD010000478.1:0-9741 GCA_036493195.1 Gemmatimonadaceae bacterium
CGCGGCATCAACGGCTACCTCGGCCTCCCGGGCGTCACGCCCGCCGCACTGCGCGGCGCGGGACGCGATGAAGCGCGTCGCTGGGGCGCGGAGCTGATCGACGGCTGCGTGTCCACCGTGACCAGGGACGGTGACGAGCGCTTTCGCCTCGAGCTCGAGAACGGCGCCCACTTTCAGTCGCGGCGAGTGCTGCTGGCCTTCGGTGTGCGGGACATCTGGCCCGACATTCCAGGGCTCGAGCACATCTACGGGGCAACCGCCTACCATTGTCCCGACTGCGACGGTCACGAGACGCGCGGGAAGAAGACCGTCGTCGTGGGCGTCGGCCGAAAAGCGGTGGGCCTCGCGCTCGCACTCGCGACCTGGACGCGCGAGCTGGTGATCTGCACGAACGGCCACGATCCGGATCTCACCGATCCGCTGCTCGAGCAGCTCGACACGCTCAACATTCCGGTCCTGGTCTCGCGCGTGCAGCGCGCTGTGCACGAGGATCGCACGCTCAGGGCGCTCGAGCTCGAGGACGGAGTCATGCTCGACTGCGAGCGGCTTTTTTTCGCGATCGGCCGCTTCGCCGCCGACGACCTCGCGCAACGATTGGGGTGCGCGCGCAACGATGAAGGGTGCGTCGTGATCGACGAGCACTTCCATACCAGCGTGCCAAACGTCTACGCCGCGGGCGATCTGGTGCCCGGAACGCAGATAGCGCTATCCGCCGCCGCGGGCGGCGCCAGAGCCGCGATCGCGATCCACCACTCCCTTCTGGCACCGGAATTCCGTATCACGCCAGCGACGCGAAACATTACAGCTTCCTAGAGTGACGGCCGCAGCAGGTCCTCGTCTTGCCAATAGAGGGGATTGGACTATTATGTGCCGGTTCGCAAGGGTTCGCTGGAACATCCCGCCCCGCCCGTAAGTACGTTGTCTAGAGGTCCTGCCGCTCCCCTGGAGCTGCCGGTACTTCTTCGTTTTTGCCTGAGGCCGGATACATGCTCACTGCGTTGATCGCCGTGGTCACCATGGTTGCCACCATCGATGGAGGTCTGCCCGTTGCGGCACCCGCCACCGTTGGCATGTCGGCCAAGCGGTTGGAGACCATCGATCGCGTCGTGAACCGCGGCATCAAGGCTGGCGGATTCCCCGGCGCCGCAGTCGTCGTCGGCCGGAAGGGCTCGGCTGTCTGGGAGAAAGGCTTCGGCCGTATCGATTGGGCAACGTCGAGCACCCGCGTCTCGGCCACCGAAACGATCTACGATCTCGCTTCGCTCACCAAGGTCATCGGCACGACCACCGCCGTCATGATTCTGTACGACGAAGGGCGGATCAAGCTCGATGCACCCGTCAATACGTATCTCCCCGAATTCACGGGCGGCTACAAGGACTCGGTCACCGTTCGCCAGCTGCTCGAGCATCGCTCGGGGTTGCCGGCGGATCGCGATCTCTGGCGCATAGCGCACTCTCCCGCGGAAGCGCGGCAGGTAGTGCTCGACGCGCCGCTCGAGTGCAAGCCCGGCCAGTGCTACATCTACTCGGACCTGGGCGCCATTACCCTCGGCATGATGGTCGAGCGGGTCACGGGTCAGGGGCTCGATGTGTTTCTGCACGAGCGCGTGTTCGCGCCACTCGGCATGGTGAACACGTTCTTCAAGCCGGCAGACTCGCTCAAGTCGCGCGTTGCGCCCACCGAAGTCTCACCGCCGCGCGGCTATCCACTGCAGGGCGAGGTGCACGACGAGAACGCCTACGCGCTGGGCGGCGTCGCCGGCCACGCGGGGCTCTTCAGCACTGCCTCGGACATCTCGATCTTCGCCCAGATGATTCTCGAGGGCGGCGAGTACAAGGGCGTTCGCATCGTGAGCGATTCCACCATCAAGCTCTTCACCACGCGCGCGGCGGGCAGCCGGGCGCTCGGCTGGGCGATGGCGGATGGACAGTGGGGCTCCGGCCGGTTCATGAGCGAGGGCTCGTTCGGCCACGTCGGATACACGGGCACGTCACTCTGGATCGATCCCGATCGCGAGATGTTCGTGATCCTGCTGACCAACCGCGTGCACGCGGCCCGGGCGCGCCAGCCGGCCAAGGTGATCGCGGATGTGCGCGCCGATCTCACGGACGCCGCCGCGATCGCGGTCACGGACGATCCGTCGCAGACGATCGCGATGCCGGCGTCCTTCCGCTCGGATGCCGCCAAGGGCTGGAACCGTCGCGAGCACCACGGCAGGGCGCGCCGAAACGCGCACCACGGTCGCGCGACCGCGCACACGAAGGCGTCCGCGAGCAAGTCGAAGGCGTCGGCGAGCAAGACCAAGACCAAGAGCCACTCGCACGCGGCTGCCTCGAAAACGACCTCGCACAAGAAGAAAGCGTCGTAGCTGCTGCGCTTGTCCGACGCTCAGCGCCGGGTGAGCTTTCGGGACGAAACAAGGAGTCCCGATGAGTGATCTGCCCGCCACCGAAGCCCCATCGCCCGCGCCGGCCCTCGACGAAGACGTCGTGCGTGCCGCGCTGCGCCGCGTGAAGGATCCCGAGCTCAACCTCAACATCGTGGACCTGGGCCTCGTCTACGGAATCGCCGTCGAGGGCTCGAGGGTCATGATCAATATGAGCCTCACATCGCCGGGCTGCCCGTCCGGCCCCGAGATCATGACCGCCGCCGAGCAGCAGGTGCGCGCGCTGGATGGCGTCGAGGATGTGGCGGTGAATCTCGTGTGGGATCCGATGTGGAGCCCGGAGCGGATCGAGCCGAGGATTCGCGCCTACATGGGGTTCTGAGCGCCGCTACTGTTTGGCCAGCGGATCGAGCGAGCGACTGACCTCGCGAATCTGCGCGTCCGTGAGCTTCGGGATCTGAAGTGGTAGCGGGAGGTCGGCCGCGCCCTCCGAAAATCCGTGGTGCCGCATCCAGGCCAGCATTTCGCGCATGATCCGCGCGTCCGCGATCCCGTGCGGTGTGTCGTCACCCGTATTCGCTCCCAGAATCCCCGCGAGGGCGAGCTTCGGCAGGGGCGCGAACGCCAGCTCCGAAAGCTTCGCCTGATACTCCAAATTCTTCGCGCTCGAGTCGGCGATCTCGAGAATCTTGTCGATCGCGTGACGCCCCTCGTGCACGAAGATCGAGCTTTCGTCCACATCGTCTCCGTACGTGCGCACGAAGGCGAGCTCGAGGTCGCGCCCGGTGAGGCCACTGCGCCGCAGTGAGTCGAGCAGTCCGCTGCGCACGTCGCGGCGAAGGCGCTCGTCCACGCTCGGGAAGTACGCGATCTCCGTGGTGCGTGCCCGCGCGATGTCGGACGCGCTGTCGCGCGCCAGCGTTTTTGCGTCGCGTGCGATGATCGCCGCGTCGGTGAGCGCGTGCCACGCCTTGAGCGGACCCTCGGCGTAGCCATCCCGAACCTGGATGATCTCCGTGGCGCTCGCCCATCCGCCGTGCTCCGCACGTCCATCCCACGCCCACGTCTGGTATCCATCGGAGATCATCCCGTCGAGCACCGAAAAGGTGAGATGTCCGCGCTTGCCGTACTGCACCACGTCGCGGCTCTCCGTGGAAATGCGATGTCCCGCGTGCAGGTCCACGACATCGCCTGTGTTGCCCATGTTGGCGACGAGATCGAATCGCCGCTCCGCCTCCAGTTCGAGCGCGCGCAAATCATACGCGGGCCGGCTCCCGCTCCACACGAAGTGCGGCCACAGGCGTTTTCCGAGCGAGTCGAGCTTCGCTTGCCACGCTGTGGTGTCCGCGTGGCCGAGCGCGACGGTGCGATAGTAGGCATTGGTGGCGCGTGTGGCATCGCGCAGAAAGCGCGCGTAGGCTGCGATCTCGCGTGTTTCCGCACTCGGTGATGGCGACGCGAGCGCGCCGCAGGTGGCGATGAGCGCCGCGGGCTGGTAGAGCTTGGAGTCGACGAGTGCCGCGTATGCATGCGATGCCTTCCGTGCGGGCGCGGCGTGCGCCATCGAGTCGAGCTCCGCCTCCGCGCGCACGAGCGGACCGCCGGGCACGCGACGGCCCACGGCATAGTATGAGCGCCAGCCGAGTGCCAGCGATTCCCAGTCCCCGGAGATCGCCGCAAGTCGCACGAGCCGCTCCGACGCATCGAGATGCCCGAGCTCCGCGTTCACGGTCGCGCGCAGCTGTGCTCTCGCCGCGCCCGCCGCGTGAGCGGCCGAGGCGCCAGGACGCGGCGCGGTGGAGTCGAGGCACGAGGCCTCGAATGGAAAAAGCGCGGCATCCGCGAGCGCAACCGACGCATCGCGGCGCTCCTCGGCATCCCGGGCCGCGGTGACTGCGGCGCGGCCGGCTGCGCGTGCCCCGCTCGCGTTGTGCGCGTCGAGTCGCGCGCGGCTCACCATCGTGAGTGCCGGAGCGGTCGACACAAAGGGATGCAGATCGCGCATCGCGCGTGCGGTGTCGCCGTCGATCATCCAGTCGATCACGGCGAGGGCGAGCGCCGCCTCCCTGCGATCGCTGGCCGAGCCGGTGGCGAGCACCGAACGGTAGGCGCGCTGCGCGTCGGGGAAGTGCTGCTGCATGAACGCCGCGTCCGCGGTCGCGAGGTCCTGCGCGGCAACAGGGGCGGTGAGCGAGGCGAGGATCACTGCGGCAAGCGCCGGGAGCCTCACCGCTCGCGAGGCCGTTGCGAATGGATGCGAGCTCCCCGGCCGAGTGGCTCTGGTCGATTTCACGGGTCCATGACACTCTCGGCCCAGGCTCGGCGTACTATGAATACGGGTCATGGCCTGATGCTATCGACCGCTGCGGCGGGATGCTTGAACGGGTGGACACGACCGGGAGGATTGAACGAAATGCACGCTTCGAGTTATGGGGAAACCGAAACCGGGCTGGGTGCTGCCCTCGTCGCAGGCGAATACTTCGGCACGGCCGCGGGCGCGCGGAGCGCCGGCGCGGTGACGCTCACGCTCACCGACTACGCGCCGGGCACTGTCGTGCCTTCGCATGCGCACGCGCATCCCTACTTCTGCTACGTCTCGGCCGGCGGTTTCGCGGAGCTCGGCGAGGCGGGCTCGTACGTCGCGTCGCGCGGAACGCTGGTGTTTCACCCGGCGGCGGAGACGCACTCGGATGAATTCGGAGGCGCGGGCGGCAGGTGCTTCAACATCGAGGTGCGCGACGTCGATCTGGTGCGCGACCCGGGTGTGGTGCGGGGCGCGGCCGTGCGCTACGCGGCCGAGCTCTATCGCGAGATGCGCGTGTGGGATGCGGCGAGCGCGGTGGTGGCCGAGGGGCTCACCGCGGCGCTGATCGCGCGCGTCGACTTCGATGCCTCGCGCGCGGACACTGCTCCGCGCAAGGCGCGCTGCGACATCGCGCGCGCGGTCGAGCGCCTGCGCGCGGACCCGTGCAATCCGCCCTCGCTCGCCCTGCTCGCGGCAGAGGCAGGGCTCAGCACCCTCTCGTTCGCGCGTGCATTCCGCCGCCAGTTCGGCTGCGGCGTGGGCGCGTATGTTCGCGCCGAGCGCGTGGAGATGGCAAAGCGCGCACTCGCGGACTCGAACTGCACGGTGAGCACGATCGCGGCGGATCTGGGCTTCGCGGACCAGGCGCATCTGACGCGCGTGTTTCGCGACGCGACGGGGTGGACGCCGGCGGCGTTCAGGCGCGAGATGGTGGCGTAGGGGGTCAGCGCCTGAAGAGGCTCCACACGTCCGCGAAGAAGATGATCGCCGCTGCGCCACCCATGATGTAGAAGAGCGAGAGGTAGCGCCCGAGCGTTCCAGCGGGCCGAGCGATGTGATACTCGCGCAGGAGAACGCGGGTAGGCGTGTGCAGGAGGTGCCAGCCTGCTGTGCGCACCGGCACTCGTGCACTCTTCGCCTGCGTCGCTTCGGCCGCAATGCGAGCGAACACGCGCATGAAGGCAAACGTACAAAGCGCGGCGACGCTGAGCGCGATTATCGCAATGACGATGCGCGCGATCACCGCGGGACCACTCTCGAGCGCTTGACGTTCCTCTCGATCGGTCGATGCAATGGCTGCGGAGAGCGCGAGGAGCATCTTCGCCCGATGGAACGTGAGCCTTTAGTCAAAAGCTCCTGGCTGTTTGTATCCGTTTGTGTTGCATTCACCGGTTGAGATCACCACGTCGTTTCGTCTCTTGCGGGACGTCGCCAGTGGGGTTCACGCGTTGACGATGCGTCGGACGCAGCTCGTGCGCTAGCTTCCCAGCGCCTTCAGGAACGCCGGCCCCAGCACCTCGATCTGCCACCGTCTGAGGTCGGGCACCTCGGCCAGCTCCTCGAGCGTCTTCGGACGCTTACGTGCGATCGTTTCCAGCTTCTCGCGCGCGCACAGAAAGCCCGGATCGAGCCCCAGCCGCTGCGCCGCCTCTTCGCGCGCCGTGCGCAACGCATTCACGCGATTGTCGAAGTCGGCGTCGCGATCCCAGCGCGGCGCGCGCGGAAATTTCGGAAGCTGATCCTCCGGCACCTCCATCCCGCGTCGCACCGCGGCGAGCATCTCCGCGCCGCGGCGCTCCGCGATCCCGCGCGGCACGCCCTTGATCGCCACGAGCGCGTCGAGCGTCTGCGGGCGCTCCTTCGCCACCGCGAACAGCGCCTCGTTGCCCGCCACGCGAAACGTCGCGCGATCGAGCTCGCGCGCGATCCCGTCGCGGAAGCGCACGAGCTCACGGAAGATCGCGAGCTCGCGGCGATCGAGATCGCGCGCGCCCTTGATGCGCATGTAGCCCGTGTCCTCGCCGTCCGGCTCCTCCCAGCGCGTGCCCTCGAGTCGCTCGAACTCCTCCGCCGCCCAGCTCCAACGCCCCGCGCTCTCGAGCTCACCCGCCAGGCGATCGCGCAGCTCGAGCAGATACATCGTGTCCTGACTGGCGTAGTCGAGCATGTCCTTCGGCAGCGGACGCATCGACCAGTCCGCGCGCTGATGCTTCTTGTCGAGCTTCAGCCCGAACGAGCGCTCGAGCAGCGCCGCGAGGCCGAAGGCGCGAATGCCGAGCAGCTGGGCCGCGACGCGCGTGTCGAACAGCCGGCGCGTGTTCCAGCCGTAGTCCTGATGCAGCAGCCGCAGATCGTAGTCGGCATCGTGAAAGACTTTCTCGATCCTGTCGCTCTCGAGGATGCGGCCGAGCACCGCGGGCGCGCCGATGGCGAGCGGATCCAGCACCGCGGTGACGTCGCGCGTGCTCATTTGGAGCAGATAGATTCGATCGACGAATCTGTGGAAGCTCGCACCCTCCGTGTCCACGGCAACGGTGGCGCTCTGCTCCACGGCGGACAGAAATCGGTCGGCGGCGGGTGTGGTATCGATGTACAACGGCTCGTGCACGGTCAGCCCTGCGGCCACGTCTCCTCGCTCTGCAATGTCTGTTGTCGTAAGCTCTCATCCGGGGTCACTGAACGCGAGGGGTTGCGCGCAGCCTCCACCACAGCACGGCAGACGGCCCCTCCCTTGCGTTGACACGCGACCATGACCGCTCCGAAGGACACGAAACCGAAGACGCGAAAGCATCATCCGCGACCTGCGAGCGCGAGCTGGCGCAGTGCGGATATTCTCCGCGCAGCCGCAATCGTCGCAGGGCTCCTCATCTTCCTCAAGCTGCTCTGGGTGGCGAACGAGATCGTGATCGTCGCGTTCCTGGGCACGCTCTTCGGTGTGGCGGTCGCCTCCGGCGTAGACAAGCTCGAGCGCTTCAGGGTTCCGCGCGGCGTCGGCGCGGCGTTCATCGTCGTCACCTTCCTCATGATCCTGTACACGCTCGGCTCCTTCGTCGCGCCGACCATCGCGCAGCAGGGGCACGAGCTGAAGCAACGGCTCCCCGACGCGGTCGAGCGAGCGGAGAAATGGCTCAACGCGCGAAATCCGTCGCTCATGTCATCGCTGCTCGGCACCGACAGCGCGCAGGCGGTGGCGACCGCAGACTCGTCGAAGGTCAAAGGAGCTCAGCGCGCCGCCATCCGCGACACGGCCGCCGCCAACGACACGGCGAACAAGGTACACGGCGGACCGTCGACGTCACTTCGCGAGAATCTGGGGAAGAGGCTCGTCGGCTCCGTGCACTACCTCTTTCCATTCCTGACGTCCACCGCCGAAACGTTCGCGGGGTTGCTGCTGATCCTGATGATGTCGGTCTACATCGGCTCCGATCCCGACACGTACAAGAACGGCCTGCTGCATCTCTTCCCCAAGCGAAAGCGCGAGCGCATGGGCGAAGTGATGTCGGCGATCTCGACGATGCTGCGCAAGTGGCTCGTCACGCAGCTGATCGCGATGCTCGTCATCGGCGCCGCGTCGACCATCGTGCTGCTCGTTCTGAACGTGAAGGCCCCGTTCGCGCTCGGCATCATCGCGGGGCTGTTCGAGTTCATTCCCACGGTGGGTCCGATCCTGAGCGCGGTTCCCGCAATCGCCATGGGCTTTCTCGATTCACCGGAGAAAGCGCTGTACGTGGGACTCGCCTATCTCACCATTCAGCAGCTCGAGAACCATCTGCTCATCCCCCTGCTGATGAAGGGCGGGATGGATCTGCCTCCCGTGCTCACCATCGTGACGCAGGGCCTCATGGCGCTGCTCTTCGGATTTCTCGGGCTGATGATCGCGGTGCCGCTGCTCGCCGCGGTGATGGTTCCGGTGAAGATGCTCTACGTCGAGGACGCGCTCGGCGACGACATGATCGTGGAGGACGATGGCGAGATCGAGCCTGCGAATCCGCCGCTGCCCGACGGATAACAGCCTCGCAGCGATTCGCCGTTCCCACCTGCACGACGATAGCTTCGAGTGTGAGCACGATTCCCCTCGTTCGCCGCTTCCCTGCACTCGCGCGTGTTCCGCAGGTGAGTCTCGGGCTTTTCCCCACGCCGCTGCAGCGTCTGGAGCTCTCCGGCGAGCGGCTCGCGGGTGAGCTCTGGATCAAGCGCGACGACCTCACCGCCTCGCCGCTCGGCGGCAACAAGGTACGGGCACTCGAGTTCCTGCTCGCCGGTTTGGCGCCGGGCGATGTCGTGCTCACCGCAGGCGGCGAGGGATCCACGCACGTGCTCACCACGGCGATGTACGTGCGAGCGCTCGGTGGCACGACATGCGCCGTGCGATGGCGGCACGAGATGAATCCCTCCGCGGTTCGCGTGGCCGAGCGTGCGCGGGCGCTCTGCGCGAGCGTGATCACGACGCCCGGTCCGACGATCGGGCTCGTTCGCGCCCACGTGGCACGAGGTCGCAACGCTCGCTGGATTCCGCCCGGCGGCACGTCTCCGCTCGGAATGCTCGGTCACGTGAACGCGGCGCTCGAGCTTGCGGAGCAGCTGTCACGCGGAGAGATGCCGGTGCCCACGCGAGTCGTACTCCCCGTTGGGAGCGGCGGCACGGCCGCGGGACTCGCACTCGGCTTTGCGATCGCGGGGATGAACATCGTGGTGGTCGGCGCACGGGTGGCGCCCCGCATCGCGGCAGGACGGATGCGCGTGCTCGCTCTCGCCCGCCGCGAGCGACGCTATCTCGAGCGGCTCAGCGGCGAGCGCCTTCCGGGCATCGATCCCACTCGCCTCGAGATCGACCACAGCGTGTACGCGGGTGCCTACGGTCGCGCGTTGCCAGGGGCCGAGGCGCCGGCCGCGGTGCTCCAGCGTGCGACGGGGCTCGAGCTGGACGGCACCTACAGCGCGAAGGCGTTCAGCGCGGCCATGGCCCTGGCTTCGCGTGAAAAACATCCTACGCTCTTCTGGCTTACGTTCGACGGGAGATTGGTGTAGTATCGCTTGAACAAATATGAG
>DASXQD010000479.1:0-18041 GCA_036493195.1 Gemmatimonadaceae bacterium
CGAGAAGGTGTGGCTCGCGATCGCCGTCAGGTTGTGATCGAGAATGTAGTTGTTGTAGTCCGCGCGAATCACCTGACCGACAGGCGTGGTCGAGTTTCCGAGCGGAAGTGCCTCGAGGCGCGAATCGGTGTAGTAGTCGGCGCCCGCCGTCTCCTGCACCTTGAGCCAGTCGGCCGGCTCCCAGTTCAGGTCGAGGTTGCCGAGCACGCGGTTCAGGTTCGACTTGGCCGGCGCTTCGGCCACGATCCAGAACGGGTTGTCGTAGCCACGCCCGTCCGTCGAGGCGAGCGTCGGGTTCTGGTACCGATAGGTCTTGTAGGCGCCGTTCGAGGAGAAGTAGTCGTGATTGTTCCATTCGGGGGGCGTGCGCAGTCCGCCGAGCATGATGCCGCTCGTGTTGTCGCCGCGCTGGATGTACGAGCCGCGCGAATCGATGTAGGACAGGTTGCCGCCGATCTTGAACTTGTCGCCGATCAGCTGCGACGCCTTGAGGCGAATCGTCTGGCGCTTGTAGCTGTCGTTCGGGCCGGCGACGATACCGGAGTTGTTGTTGATCCCGCCCGACAGGAAGAACGTGCGGCGGTCATCGCCACCCGAGATCGAGAGATTGTTGTCGGCGACGTGGCCGGTCTCGAACATCTCGTTGAAGTGGTTATACGTCACCGTGCCGGGCGCCAGCGGCTGGCCCCAGCTGTGGCTGGAGGAATACTGATCGGAGTCGGAAACGACGCCGTTGTCGGCGAGGAAGCCGTTGTTGCCCTGGCCGTACGTCGTCTGCAGCGGATAGCCCGCGGTGACCTTGTCGAACGAGTACGACGAGTGCAGCCCGTACTGCGTCTTGCCGGCTTTGCCGCTCTTCGTGGTGATGAGCACGACGCCCTGTGCCGCGCGCGCGCCGTAGATGGCAGCCGCCGCGGAGCCCTTCAGGATCGTGACCGACTCGACGTCGTTCGGATTGATGTCGACGATGCGGTTCGGATTGACCGTGCCCTGCTCGCCATTGTTCGCGAACTGCCCTTGGGTGTTGATGGACGAGTTGTCCACCGGCACACCGTCGACGATGAACAGTGGCTGTCCGTCGCCGGAGAACGTCTTGGCTCCGCGAATCTGGATGTTCACGCTGCTTCCGGGATCGGCCGACTCCGACGTGACCTGCACGTTCGGCGCCTTGCCCGCGAGCGACTCGGTGAGATTCTGCTCGTTCGCCTTGGCGATTTGATCGGCGCCCACGTTGTTGACCGTGGCACCGAGCTTCTCGTTCGTGGTGATCGTGCCTTCGCCCGTGATGACGAGCTGCTGCAGCACGACCGCCTGCGTCTCGAGCTGGAAATCGGTGTTGATGTTTCCGGGATTCAGCGTGATGGTGACGGACTTCGGCTTGAAGCCCTGCAGTCGCACGCTGAGAAGCGCTGCCTGACCGGTGACACGCGCCGCGGGTACGGTGAAGCGGTACGAGCCATCCGCCTTCGTTTCCCCGCCGAGCGCCATCTTGTCGAGATAGACCTGCGCACCTTCGACGGGCGCACCAGCCACGCTGGTGACCTTACCCGTGAGCAGTGCCTCTCCCTGTGCACGCGCCCCTCGAGGCGCTGCAACGAGAGCGAGCACCGCGAGCACTGACAGAACACGAAACCTCATGCGCCCTCCATTGGTTGGCTGCTTCCGATCCTGGTCACACGACGGCTCGAACGTTTGAGCATCTCCGGGCACCTCCGGGTTGAACGGTTGACTGCCAATACATCAATCACACGCGCACGGCGAAAAAAATTGCCGGTGTGCGGGACGCGAGATCCCTTCGTCGGACGGAGGTGGGACGATGTGCGCGATGCAACGACGCGCGTAAAATCGTTGGGTGAGGCGGTGCAGTCGCCACGACAATAGGACGAGCGGGCGAGACTGTCAAGAAGAGGCAATACTATCTTGACGCGACGCGAACGCCCTCGGCGAATGTGTCAGTCGCGATCTACCCGAACGGTCAGGGACGCGTGCGGCGGCCGCTTAACGCATTGCGCCGCGAAAGCGCTGCCCTGAGTGCGGGGGCCGGGTCCACCGGATGGTCCCAGCTTTCGAGGTGAATCTCGAAATGGAGGTGGGGACCAGAGGCTTCGGCATCTCCGGAATCACCCACGTATCCGATTATCTCACCGGCAGTTACACGTGCCCCGTTGCGCAATCCAGGAGCGTACGCGAATTCCGGATCGCCCAGATTGTCCTTCGTTCCTGGGTTGTCGTTGTTCAAGTGGTCATAGAAGTACTGGTTGCCATCGTCCCCGCGAAGCAGGATCGAGTAGCTCTTCCCGTTCTTCGGCCGACCACTCGCGATCCAGTCGACCGTACCATTCACCACCGCCAGGATCGGCGTCCACTTCGCGCAGAACATGTCCTGCCCGTGATGCGTGCGACCACCCGCGCGAGGATCTCCGAAGCCGCTCGTGAAGCGCACGGAGTCCGCCGCGAGAGGAAATAGAATTGCGGGCATCGCTGCCGCGGATGGTCCCGACGTGTGCATCGCTCCCGATGATGAGCAGCCACAAACGAAGAGCGCGACCAGCATCGGTCGCGCTCTCGCACCGCCGCTCCGCCAGCGACTCACGGAACCTTGGACGGCGGCGCCGGCGCAGGCGCAGGCGCCGGCTTCGAGAAGTCGACCGTGGGCGCCTCCCGATTGGCGGCGTTCGTCACCTCGAAGTACGGCTTCGCCTTGGCGCCGATCACCTTCGCGGTCAGTGCCGTCGGAAAGGTTCGAATGTACGTGTTGTAATCCTGCGCCGCCTTGTTGTAGTCACCGCGCGCCACGGCGATGCGGTTCTCGGTGCCGGTCAGCTCATCCTGCAGCTTGAGAAATCCCTGATCGGCCTTGAGCTGCGGATACGCCTCCGAGATCGCGAGCAGCCGCCCGAGCGCGCTCGTGGCCGCCGCATTCGCGTCGGCCATCTGCTGCGGATCGTGCGACTGCACGGCACCGAGCAATCCTGCGCGCGCCTGTGCGACCTCGCTGAACACCTGCTCTTCGTGCGCGGCATATCCCTTCACCGTCGCCACGAGATTCGGAATCAGGTCGGCCCGCCGCTGCAGCTGCACCTCGATCTGGCTGCGCGCGGAGTTCGTCTGCTCGTCCATCGTCTGAATCGTGTTGTAGCCGCATCCGGCCAACGCGAGCGGCAGCGCCAGAACGAGCCAGGTGGCAGATCGCTTTGCAGGTCGCTTGGCAGGTCGCGTGGCAGGTTGCTTGGCAGGTCGCATCATGTGTCTCCGCAGCGGGATTCGTAGAATGTACGTGGAGCAAGTCGCTCCACAAAGTTACGTCGGCCGGAATGCCAGCTGTACGATGTACTGTCCGGGCTTGACCGCATCCGCCGGAATCTTCCACGCGCGCGCGGCCTTCTCGTTGAGGCAGCCATTCACCTGCTTGCCGGCCTTGGACGACCAGCTGTCCGCCCTCACCTTGGCATCATTCACGCCTTCACCGCCGACCGTGACCACCATGGCCACGCCGCCTTGCAGCGAAGGATCGGCCTTCTCGCCGAATTCCTGATAGCAGAACTTCGAGAACGCCTGCTCCCGCTCCACCACCTCCAGCAGCTCCGGCGGCGCGTTCGGAATCTTCAGCGCCACGCCGGCCTTCGCGAACACGGGACGCTTGAACGTGTCCGGTGCGGCGGCGGGCATGTCCGTTTTCACGGCGCTCAAGTCCACGGGTGTCGTGTCCTGCGCGACGGCGGGCGCCGCGGCCTTCTTCTCGGAGGGACACGCGCACAGCAGTACGAGCGCCGGCACGAGCATCAGTCGTTTCATGTCGAATCCTCAAGTCGATCGAGGTAGTCAACCAGCGCGTGCGCACCGGCCAGGTAGCCGGCGAGCACCTGCTGCACCTCGCGTTCCGGGATCTTCTCGTTTCCGCGATGATGACGAACGACGCGCACGAACGGCGCGCCGTCCATCCCCGTGCGCGCAGCCACCGCGCTCACGAGCCGCTCGTAGTCCGTTGGCGGCGATTCGCGGTGATAGCGCAGGAGCGCCCGAAAAATGACCATGAAGGTGCTCAGACTCCCGGCGAGCATCTCGACCAGGCGCTTGCGGTCGCCGCCGGCCGCGAGCACCCCCTGCCGCAGCTGCAGCAGCTTTCCCATGGCTTCGTGCTCCAGCTGCAGTCGCAGGTCGCGCGGCACCACCGAGATCCCGTCGAACGGAGGTGTGCCGTAGAGCACCCGATGGCGCTCGAGGACATCCGCATACTCCATCGGGAACACATCGCTCGAGGTTCGCCACTCGCCAACGGTGAGCGTCAGCGGCGGCGGATTGCCCGCCTCACCCCACGCGCGCGCGATCGCCGCTTCGCGCTCCAGCTCGGGAAGCCCGAGCTCGCTCACCAGCACGAGCACGTTGAAGTCCGAGCGCTTCGGAATGTGCTCCCCCGCTGCGGCAGAGCCGTAGAGGACGACGGACACCAGCCCATCTCCAAAGGCCTTCTGGAGCTGCGAAACCAGCTCGTCGAGCGTCATTTTCGCCATGTCATCTCACCAGCTGGAGCCGCCGCCGCCACCACCGAACCCGCCACCGCCACCGAAACCACCGAATCCTCCGCCTCCGCCTCCGCCAAAACCCCCGCCCCCAAAGCCGCCGCCGCTCCATCCTCCCCCGCGGCCGCCGCCGATCGGAAAAAAGATCGGGATGCATCCGCCGCAGCCGCCGCGCGCTCCGCGCGAGATCCTGCTCAGGAGAAAGACGACGATGAAGATGATGAAGACGATCTGCGCCATGGGCACCTGACCGCTCCCACCCCCGGAGACCGGCCGCGGCCTCGGCGTATTCGCAACGAGCGTCGTGTCCAGCGTGAAATGATATTCCTCAGCGAATCGCTGTGCGACCTGCTCGGTGATCTGCGCGATGCCCGACCCGTAGTCGCGCGCCTTGAAATAATCGGTGGCATCCCGGCACATCTGCCCGGATGTCGCATCGGTGATGAAGCCCTCGCTGCCGTAGCCGACGCCGATGTAGCACTGACCGCGTCCCGATGACGCCGTCTCCTTGGGCTGCAGAAGGATGATGACGCCGGTGTTGCGCGTCGGGTCGCCGGGCTTGCCGAGCTTCCCGACTTTCCACGTCCGGCCGATCTGGAGCGCGACGTCCGACGGCGCCGCGTCACCGATGTCCGGGAGCGTGACGACCACGATCTCGCCGCCCGACTTGGCGCGCACATCGTCGATGATCGCCTGGATGTGCTGCGCCTGCGCGGCGGGAATGACGTTGGCGAAGTCGTTGATGTAGCCGCGCGGCTCGGGGATCTTCACCGAGGTTTGCAGCAGGAGCAGGGCCCCGATAGCTTGCAGCGCCTTATGCCACACCGTCAGCCGACTCTCCTTGCGATCGGTCGCATTCCGTTGTTGCTGGCGATGGTGACCGCCGCCTGTCGCAGCGATCGCTCGCGCGCGATACAGGTCGATACTACCATGGGGAAGAAGGGCGTGGAAGTGCTCGCGACACCGCAGGATTCCGCGCTGCGGAACGCGACTGCCGCGCTCGACTCACTCGATCGGAGCTTTGCGCGTGCGCGCGCATCGCTCGACAGCGAAGCACTCGCGCTTCGTGATGCCAATCGGCTCGACACTGCCTACGTGACTCGCTATGCGGCGTTCGAGCACCGTCGCGTGGCCGCAGCGCAACTCCGCAGCTCGCGCGACAGGGCGCGCCGCGTGCGCGACTCGCTCGCGGCGCGCGGTGCCGTGTCGCCGCGCGGAAAGCATTGAGCCTCGGCTCTGCAGGGATCAGCTGTCAACGGCTGGACACGAATCAGACCAAGAGAACGAATCGAACCCGACGCGGCGCGAGGGTGTATGCGCTGAATCGAGTATCAGTCTTTGGTATTGTGCAGTCTCCGTTTGTGTCCGTTTGTGTCCGTTTGTGTCGTCTCATCCAATTTGTTTCTGCCGTTAGGGGCTGGCAAAAGCAACTGTGAAGAATGACACAAACGGACACTGACGGACGCAAACGGTGAGGAGCTTTTCTTAAAAAACATCACGCTCGTCAGGCGATGTCACACCTCGTCTCGCACAACAGCCGACTGCAGGCTCTTATCGGCTGAACGAGAACGAGAAGCTGTACGTGCCGCCGCCGTGCTCGGAGCTCGGGAATTTCCATCCGGAGATGCGCTGCTTGATGCACGACTCCGCCTCCGCCGAGCCCGGACCGGACCACGTGTGCTTCGTGATGTCGACGCCGGTCACCGAGCCCTCGCTCGTGAGTGTCACCGCGACCGCCACGGATCCCGCCAGCTGCGGATTCGCCTTGAGTCCGTACTCGGAGTAGCAGAACTGCAGCTGCGAATTTCGTCCGCGCACGTAGTCGCCGAGATCGGCGACGTTGCGACCCGGGCCGCCCACGTTCTCCGCATGGATCACGCTCGGTGGCGCCACGCGCACCGTCGCGAAGCCGACGCCACCGCCGCCGCCGACGCCGCCCAGCCCACCACCCGCGCCGTTGCCGCCCAGCCCCTCTCCGAGCCCGCCACGCCCCGGTGTACGCGAGCTCTGGCCACCCGCCCCGTAGCCGATCACCGCCTTCCCCTGCGCGCCCGGCGCGGAGCCGGTGCCGGTGGCGACCTCGGTGCCACGAAGGGCGTTCGACACGTCGCCCACCATGCCGCCCGTGTTGTTCGACGGACTGCCGCCGAATGCGTCGTTGATCGCCCGGGTGTCGTTCTTGGGCGGACCGCCCTTTCCGCCGCCCGGATTCTTCGCGGGGGCCGCCACTTTCGGCGCGCCGCCAGCCGCTGCCACCGGCGCGGGCGTTGGGACCGGCACGTCCTCCGCCTTGACGGTGATCGCGACCGGCTCCTCTTCCTTGAGCAGATTGATCGAGTTCGGCGGCGCAGGCAGAAAGAGCACGAGCAGGATCCAGACAACCCCGAGCACTCCCGACATCACGTACGAATAGAGAATCGCGCGCCCTTCGGCATCCGCGAACTCGTAGCGCAGCTGCCTCGTGAACGACGCATCATCGATGCTCCGTCGCACCGGGCGCGGTGCCTTCGCCTCGCCCGCCATTACTGAGCCCCCGGGCCGGAGGGCGCCGTGGTGACCGTCGCGATCGTGCCCGTGCGATTCACCTGCAGCGAGATGTTCTTGAATCCCGCCATGCGCGCCGTCTGCATCACGCGCGCGAGCAGGTCGTAATGCATGCTGCTGTCGCCCTGGATCGCGAGCGGCGTGTCGAGGGACGAGTCGCGCGGCGTCGCCTTGAGCTGGCGAATCGAGTCGGAGCTCGCCTTGAGCGCCGTGAACAGCGGCGGGATCACGAGCGGTTGCCGCGGATCGTTGGAGCGTGCGCGTGCGGCGTCCACGGTGTTCATGAGCGGATGTCCCGAGAGCGTCACCTGGGCGCCAATGCCCAGCGTGAGCTGCGAGAGCGCCACCTGGCCGACGCTGGCTGCCGGAAGCCGGACGCCCGGCACCACGGGCGACAGCTCGCCCACGGTGGCCGTGGTGAGCGCGAAGAAGACGATCGAGACGAAGGTATCGACGAGCGGAATCAGATTCAGCTCGATGAGCCTGAACTTCGAGAACTGTGCCGCGCGGCGCGCCATGCGCGCATCTCTTCCGCGACTCATGGCTAGTCCCCCGCCGCGGCGCCGCGCGCCTTCGTGGTGAGCGAGATCCCGGTGAAATGCGCGAGCTTGAGCCGCTCGAGCACGTGCACGATGTTCGCGTAGCTCACCTCATCCGCGGGTATGACGGTGACGTCCGCGTTCTGCGGATACTTCGTTCGAATGCTCGACATCAGCGCTTCGAGCTGGTCGAGCGACTGCTTGTTCAGCCCCTGAATCTCCTGGTGAAAGCCGCCCTGCTCCGAGTGCTCCACCGTGAGCTTGTCGTTGTCCACACGCACGGCGAGCAGAAGATTGAGCACGTCCTTTTCGGACTTGATGCGCGACAGCTCCTCCGGCGTGTTCACGACCACCGGCGGAAGCGTGAGATCGAAGCTCGTGAGCGCAGCCATAGTCGCCCCCTGATACGTCAGGAGGCTGAAGAACACGATGGACGTGAGGATGTCCACCAGCGGCACGAGATTGATGTTCCCGTGGGCCAGGACAGGTGCCCGTTCCGCTCGCCGCTGCTTGGCGCGATGAAAGACTGAAGCCATGCGATCAGCTCACGCGTGGATGTCCGATGAGACGCCGCCCGGCCCTTCGCATGCACACCATGCGAATTGAGAGGCCGGGAAAACGACTTACCGGTGACCGAGTCGGACGTCGGGACGATCGATGAGCGCGTTGATGAGACGCACCTGGAACTCATCGACCTGCTCGATGATGCCTTCCGCCTGGCTCACGAGGTACGAATGCGCAACGGTCAGCGGGATCGCGGTGAACAGACCGAATCCCGTTGCGTTCAGTGCTACCGCGATTCCCGCCGCAAGGGCCGCCGACCGCTCGGCCGCCGCCGCCGTCCCGACGGCCGCGAACGCGCCGCGCAGTCCGTAGATCGTGCCGAGCAGACCGATCAGCGTCGCGACGTTCGCGAGCATCGGAAGATAGTGCAGCCGGCGCGTGAGGCGCGGGAGCACGCTCAGTGCGGCCGCGTCCGCGACGTTCTGCAGATCCGCCTCGTCGCGGCTGCGGCTGCGCAGAATGAGGAGTCCCATGTCCGGGAGCACCGCGTTCGACTGTCCGCAGAGCTTGATCGCGTCCTCGATGCGACCGGCGCGCACGAGCTGGATCACGCGCTCGATGAACGTCCGACCGTTGATCTTCGAGCGGATGACGATCATGTAGAAGCGCTCGACGAACACGGCGAGTCCGATGAGGGCCACGAGAAGAATGGGCCACATGATGGGACCGCCACTGCGGAAATACTCGATCATATTGCTCATCGACCTGTGTCCTCGGCGAAAGTTCTACCTGACATCACTTGCGACCGCGTGGCGGTTTCGGCGCTGCGGCGGTTGAATCGGTGGTCGTGGTCTTCGGTGGTGCCGGCCTTCTGCTTCGTCCCATCATCCTCACTTCGCGCTGGAGCGAATCCAGGCGCTGCTTGCGATACTCGAGCTCCCGGCGAATCGATTCGATCTCCTGCACCCGTGCCGCGGAATCCGCGCTGCTCATGCGCCTGGCCGGCGGTGTTCCGAGCGGGATCGGCGTCTGCGAATTCAGAGTCCGCTGCAGCGAATCGAGCCGCGCCCGTCTGAGCGCGAGCTCGTGACGCATTGCCTCGATCTCCGCGGTGCTGGCCCCGGCGCGCACGGCGACGCTCGTATCCCTGCGATTTCGCATCGAATCCGGGTGCAGCTCGAGCGGTGCAATGGTGGGTACGCCGTGTTGCGCGACCCCCGTCGGTAACGTGTCCAGTGCCGCCGTGCCACGAATCTGACTTTCGGGCACCAGCTGCACGGCTCCCGTGGAGGCCATGCTACCGGTGCCATCGTAGAACGCCGGCGAGAGAAGCCGCCGGTCGTACGCCGGAACCTCGCGGGGGCGAACCGTCACCACCTGCGGCGTCGGTACCTGCCCGCGAATCTCGATCGCCTGCCCCTTCTTTGGCGGAGGACCCTTCTGTTGCGCGTTTGCCCGCGATGCAGCCGCGAGCAGCACGCCGCTCATTAAGACGCCGCATCCCAGCCGCGCGAAACGACTCGCGGAGCGGATCATGACGCACCTCCCACGCGGCCCGCATCATGCCCGAGCGACGCCGCCGGCGGCGATGCGTCGACCTTGCCTCCGATCGCATCCTTCGCGCGCTGCACCCACGGGTTGTCGAACTTGTCCGTCGCGGCCTTGTCCACGAGCGTCTGCCACAGCTTGTTGGCGGCCTGATAGTATTGTTCCGCCTGACGCGCCGATCCCGCCTGCGCGGCCGCGCGCTGCTCGTCCGACAGATCCTTGGGCAACGTGAGATTCGCCAGGTAGTTCCCGTATTCCCACTGCGCCAGCCCCACGTAGTAGGATGCCGCGGACAGCCAGGTGGGATCGCCGCTCGCGATTGCCTTCGTGAAGTGCGTCGACATGTCCGCGAGCATCTTCCGCTTGGGAGCCGACAACCGCTCGACGCCGGCGCGCGTGAGGTTCACGCGAAGCGGGATGATGAGCTTGAGCGCCTGATAGCGCGGAAAGAGCGCGCGTCCCTGCGCGAACTCGTTCTCGCCCGCGCGCGCCGCGCACTGCGTCTTGATCTCTGCCGTTGGGCGTGCGCACAACTTCGCCAGCTCGACGTTCGCCGCGGCGACATTGCCACCGGCCTTGATCAGCGCGACCCGCGTGGCCTGCGCGCTGCCGACGCGCGGATCGCGCGGATGGGCGGCCGCGAAGGAGCCGTAGGCGCGAATCGCGCCCGCCGTGTCCGCGCCCTGGAGATAGCTCACGCCCGCATTGTACTGCGCGTCCGCCGCGCGCGCGTCCTTGGGATAGGCAGCAGCGAAGTGCTCGTACGCCGCCGCTTCCTCCGCCGGCTTGCCGAGCGAGTCGTAATCCACCGCAAGACGCACCATCGCGTCCGCGCGCCCCGGCCACGTCGGATTCTCGTGGATCAGCGTCTCGAGCGCCGCCGCCGCCTCATCCCGCTTGCCGAGATCCGCGAGCAGCTGCGTCTGAAGCGCCTGGTATTGCACGCGGTACTTGTACGTCGGATACGATGTCACCAGCCGCTGCGAAAGCTCGAGCGCGCGCTGCTTGGAAGCCGTGGACGCATTCGTGTCGCCCTTCACGCGCGCCACGCTGTCCGCCAGCACGTACGTCTCGATGGCATTCCGCAGCGCATCCGGCGCGCGATCCGACGTCGGATTGCGATCCGCGAACGCCACGTACACCGCCTCGGCCGCCTCGCGATAATTGCCCGCCTTCACCAGCGAGTCGCCGTAGGTCACCGCGGCGGCGTTGCGCACGAGCGTGATCGTGTCCGACAGCGCCTTCTTCCCCGACTTGATCGCGATCGCCTGCGCGTTCTCCCACTGGCCCTGCGCTTCCGTGTAGAGTCCCTGCTTGTAGAGCGCATCGCCGATCAGCTTCTGCGCCGTGGGCGTGTAGGGATCGTTCGGATAGTTGTCGGCGTACGTCTTGAAGGTGGCCGCCATCACATCCCAGCGCTGCGCCTCGGACGCGCGCTTGCCTTTCTCGATGAGCGCGTGGTGCGAGACGTCCGTGCTCGGAAACGCCGCCACGTAGCGATCGACCACCGCGAACAGCGAGTCCTGCGCTGCACGATCGCCCTTGGCACGCACGGTCGCCGAATCGAAGGCCACGATCGCGTCCTGCCCTGCCTGCGCCGAAAGCTTGGGATCGTTCTTGTACGAGTACGCGGCGCGAGAATATTCCGTACCGGCCTTGAAGTACTCGCCTTCCGCGAAGAGCGCCTCGCCATACAACAGGTCTACCGCCTGCGCACTGTCGCTCTTCGAGAACTCCGTCATGTAGCGGCCATACAGATCGGCCGCCTCGGCGAACTTCGCCCGGTCCTTCTTCTCCTGCGCGCGCGAGAGACTGTACTGGGCGCTCTGGCGAAGCGCGGACTCGCGCGCCGCCTGCGCACTGTCCTTGAGCGGCGCGTTCGCGTTCGCCCAGACCGAGCCCGGCGCGAACCGATCGACGAGCTCGAGTCGCGCGGCCTGCGCCTTGTCCGGCTCGAGCACGCGATTCTGGTAAATGTCCACGATCTCACGCTGTACGCCGAGCGCGCTGGAGTCTGCGGGCGATTCGGCGAGAACGGCGCGATACGCATCGACGGCGCGCACGAAATCGCCCTGGTCGCGAAGTCCCGACGCGACGCGGCGGAGCACCGGAAGCTTGAAGCCGGACGCCCTGTGCGTTCCGAAGTAGCGCCGCGCCGCCTCCGCTCCGCCGGTCTGCGTGAGCGCGACCGCCATGTACTCGATCGCCTCGCCACGCAATCCGAGGCGCGCCTGCTGCTCGGGGGACAGCTTGTCGTACTCGGCGACGAGCCGGCCGAAGACCTCCACCGCCTGCTGGTACTCGGGCTGATTCGACTGCGTCGCCTGATTGTAGTAGGACCAACCGAGCTTGTAGAGCGAGAGGAAGTAGATGTCGCCGGTCGGCGGCGCGATCTTCGTCGCGTTCTCGTACGCCTGTGCGGCGCGCACGAACATCGCCTTGCGCGGCTCGCCCCGCAGCTTCGCCGCCAGCTCAAAATCCGCATCGCCCAGCCGGAAGAATCCCTCCGGGCGGAAGTGCGACTGATCCTTCGACGTGACCAGCTCGAACATCCGCACCGCGTCGGCATTGCGCTGCTGCGTGAAGTAGAGCGTGCCGAGCGTGTATGCTGCGGCGTCGATGCGCGGATACGCCGGGAACTTCTGGATCAGCTCCTCGTACCGCGCGATCGCCGGCCCGTACTCGGGACGATCGGGCACATCCCCTCCTGCCCGCTGCGCCGTGGCGAAGTTCTCATCGGCGCGGCGCACGAGCAGCTCGCCCAGCTGGAACAGCGCCCCCGGGCGCAACGTGCTCGCTGGGTAGCGCGACAGGAACGACGTCAGCTTCTCGATCGCCTCGTCGCGGGCATCGTCGCTGCCCGTCGGGCGCGCGGATGCAACCAGCTGCGACGCCGGGGCTGCCGGCGTCTGCGCGGAGGCCGTCGGCGCGCGCGCCGCCATGGTGGCGCCCAGCGCGAGCACGAGGAGCGATGCGAGATGCCGGGGCATGATCATCGCTGGCGCCGCGGAGGAGTGGAGACGCCGCCCGGCGCCGTGCTCGTCTTCGCGGTTGCCGCGCCACCGGGCGCCGACGCCGATGCGTCCATGGCTCTGAAGAACGCCGCGCTCGCCGTGGCGTAATCGGCCGCCTCGCGATCGTGCGACAGCTGGGCCACGAGTCCCGTCGCGCGCGCGCGCAGCTCCTCATCCACGAGTGCCACGAGTGCACCCTCGGCCGCCGCACGCTGGGTTGTTGCCGTGCCGACTTCGGCCCGCATCGCGATCACCGCGTTCGATTCCTTCCCGCGCTGTACGCCCAGCTCGTTCGCCACCACGAGCGAGTCATCCTTGAGCACCGCGGCCGTGGTGTCGTGCAGCGCATGCGCGTGCACGAGGCGCGCGACGAGCGAGTCGCGCAACACGAATGCCGGATGATGATCGAGCGCCGCCTCGAGGCCGCGCTCCACGTCATCCGCGATCGCGCTGTACACGCTCGCCGTCTGCTGCTCCATCGTCAGCGCATCGATCTCCGGTCCCTTGGCGTTCGCTCCGAGCGACGTCTTGGTGCTGTCGAGCAGTCGAATGTTCTCGGCCGCGATCTGTCGTGTGGACGTGATCTGCTTGCGCAGCGTCGCTCGCACCTTGTCGCGGGTGTTCGCGAGCACACCCTTCATGTGCTCCAGCGAATCCTGAGTCGCGGCGATCTGCCGCGCGTTCTCCGCCAATCCGCTGTCACCCTCGAAGATCAGCTTCTGGAGATTCTCGAGTGCGGCGATCTTCGTGTTCTGCGCATCGATCTCTTCCTGGAGCCGGTACGAAGCGAGAGCCAGCCGGATGTCCGTCGCGAGCACGGCCTGAGTGCGATCCGCGTACAACCCCGGAGCCTGCGCATCCGGGCGCGGGGCGAAGACCACTCGCGTCGGGAAGCCGGGGCCCGCTACGGAGTCGACGCGCGCTGCGATGCCAACGGTGGAACCGAGCGCCAGCACCGACGACGCCGAGGCAGAATCCGCCGTCCCAGCGAATGCCGCGGCCACGAGCCGATTCTCCGCGCCCGCATCGTCGGGAAGCACGATCACCTTCCCCGGCGCCGCGTTGGCGACGAGAACACTCCCCGCCACGCGCGCAGTCACGAGCGCGCGGCTCGCTTCGTTCATGGCGCTCGCCGCCCGCGACTGCAGCGCCGAGAGCTCGCCGCCGACCGAGTCGGCGACTCCCTGGAAATATTTTTCGGCGGAGTCGCTCTTTCCGCTCTCGAGCATGATCTGTCCGGCCATCAGGCGTGCTTCGTCGCGCGCCGGAAGATACGGATAGCGCGTTGAGAACTCGCGAAACGCAGTGGCGGCGCCGACGGCATTGCCTCCGCGGTACAGCGCCCACGCCTTGGTAAGCAGCGCCTGCGCCCCGGCTCCGCTGGTCTCAGGCACGCCGTCGGCGAGCGAGGCGGCTGCGTCGTACTGCCCGGCTCCGAGCGCCGTCTGCGCCGCGCTCAGTCGCACCTGCTCCGCGAATGCGCCGCGATTGTTCTCGCTCAACGTCTGCAGAGTGGCCAGCGCGCTCCCCCGCCTGGTGCTGTCGCTGGCGACGGTCGCCAGCGCATCCATGTACTGGGCGTAGAGAGCAAAATCTCCTCCCGACGCCTGCGCCTGCACGAACGCGGTGTGCGCAGCCACGAAGTCTCTGCTCTGCACTGCCGCGAGCCCCGTAACGAGCGAGATCAGTCCGCGGTCGCCAGCGGTCTTCGCGCTCGCGAGCGCTCGCACGCGCGCGTAGTCGCCGCGCGAGTACGCATCGAGCATGCGCTGTGCGGCGATCACGCCGGCATAGCGACCCGACGGTGCCACTGAGTCGAGCGAGGCGGCGGCCTTGCGAAACGAGTCGCGCATCCCGAGCCGATAGTACGATTCGGCGAGGAGAAAGAGCAGATCCTCCTGCGCGCGCATTCCGGGCTCCACCGCGCCCGATCCCGCCTCGCGCGATGAGCGCAGCCACTCGAGCCTGTCGAGCGCGCTGAGCGGATGATCCATCGTGACTTCGAACAGCGCCATGCGCAGCTCGGCGTCGAGCCCCCGTGCCTGATCGGGCGAGGGCTGTACCGTTGCCGGCGCAACCGGCGGCGACGTGACCACCGACGCCGGCGCGGGGGGCGGTGACGCCGGAGGCGCGGCTGTGGGCTGCTGCGCCACGAGCGGCAACACCAGAATCACTGCGGCGAACGCCGGCAGTGGGCGCATCACTCTCGCGAGATTCAGAACGGCGATGTCCCGCGGCTCGTCCACGTCGTGGGAACGAGCTGCCCGTTGCGAACGGTGAACTGCACGTAGGTGACCGTCTCGGTGAGCGCGTTCACGTTGAGCCCCTGCGTCATCGGCTTCCCACCCAGCATGAGCATGAGCTCCACGGTGTGCGTGCTCGGCAGCACCTCGGAGCGGTAGAGCGGATCGACGGCGCCGGTCTGGAGGGCCTGCTGCGCCGCCTGCGAATAGGTGCGCGTCGATGCGATCACGTTGTCGATCGACAGCGTCGCGTTGCCGAGCGACTCCGGTCCGGCGGAATCGGCTCGCAAAGTGATCACGAGCACGGCTCCGGCGCGCCGCTTCACGGCGTCGCCCAGCGCACGCATGCGATCGCGCTGCGCGACCATGTTGTCCTGCGCGTTCGCGAGCACGCCATCGAGCTGCAGCAGCGCCGTCTCTTCGCGGCTCACGAGTAGCTGCTGCGTGCGTTTCTGCATCGTCTCCGCGAGCACGTTCTCGATGCGCGCCTCGAGCCGCACGCGCTGGCTGCGCAGATCGCTCAGCTTGTCCTGCGTTTCCTGCAACTCCTTCACGAGTGCGCCGCGCTGTCCTTCGTACTGCTGCTGCTTGGCCGCACTATCGGCCTTCATCGAATCGGTCTGCTGTGCGTGCACGACTGCCGGAAGCAGCAACGCTCCGATCGTCATCACCAGCAAGTGGCAGCGTATTCGCTTTGCTCGCATCAGGATGGTCTCGGTCGTAGGCTATTGCGGCGTCGTGCTGGGCGGCGCGTCCTGCTCCAGCCTGTGGAGTCGGTCCTCCAGACGCTGCAGCGCCTCACGCTCGGAACGTAGCTCCTGTTCCGCCTGCGCGCGCCGCTGTTCCAGCTCGAGAAGGTTCTGCGCCTGATACCGGTTGATCTCGAGCTCGAGCGACGAGATGCGCTGCTGTCTCGCGGCGATCTCGCCCGTGAGCAGCTGCCGCTGGCGCTCGAGCGCCGCCACGCGCCGATCGAGCGAGTGACCGCGCAGCAGCGCCATCACGTTGTTCTGCCAGCCGAGCGTGAACGAGAACTTGCTGTAGCCGAACTCCTTCGCCGCGGCGGACACGGTGTCGGCGCGCGACGCGCCGAGCTCCGTCCAGTACGCGCCCGCGCGGAGACCGTGCCACTCATAAGCCGCACCCACGTTGTAGTCCCACGCATTGTTCTCGGCCATGAACGAGAGTGTACTGTGCGAAGTGGGAAAGAGATCCACTTTCACCCCACCGAACGCACCGCCCCACGAGCTCGAGGCGTAGGCCGCTCCGAGGCCGCCATCATTCTTGAACAGTCCATTGCCGTAGCCGAACGTCAGGCTGACCGTCGTCTTGCCCCATCCGGGATTGAGCTCCGAGAGCGCGAACGACTTCGTCGCCACACCGTACACCGTATTCCCGGTGCTGAAGCCCTGATGAAGCGAGTCCGCTTCGTGCTGCTTCCCGGGATTCGCTGCGCTGCCGGGAAAGAGGTTGTAGCCGACGGTGAAGCGATCGATGTGATCGTACGGGCCGATGTTCCGCATCCCGACCGCGATGCTCGGGATCCAGCGTTGGGCCCCCGACTTCACGCGGAAATTTTCCTCGTTCACCAGCAGTCCCTGGGCGAAGAGACCCCACTCCGGGTTGTCGGAGTAGATCGAGATGCCGGTCTCGAGTCGTCCGAAGAACGAGAAGGAGAGCGCGCCGTTGGTATTGAGACCATTCAGCACCGAAAAGCCCGGCGAGGCCTTGGCCCCGTGAAACGTCTTTCCCGAGAAGTCGACGCTGAAGTCACCGGTCACCGGCGACACCCACGCGACCGGAATGTCGATCAGGCCAGCGCCCCAGTACGTGGTCTGGGGATAGATCTCTTGAGCCTTCGCGATTCCCGGAAGCGCGACAGCTGCCGTGGCGGCGAGCGTGAGCGCGATGCGCACGAATCGGGGGACGGAGAAAATCATCGTTGACCTGGTCTCGAATTAGCGCGGGGGCGTGGTCGTGCTTGGCGGAGGCGTGGTCACGGGTGCTGGCGGCCCGCCCTGCAGCTGATTCAATCGTTCTTCGGCGCGCTTGATGGCTTCCTGCTCTTCCTGGATCTGCGCATCGAGCTGCTCGCGTCGCTTCGCGACTTCCGCGAGCTCGCCACCCTGCGCCTTCTGCAGCGCGGCCTGGAGATCTTCGATCTTGTGCTGCCGCTGCGCGATCTGCGCACGAAGCCGCAGCTGCTCCTGCTCCAGCTCTCCGATACGCGCGCGCAGAACGGTGCCGTGCGCGATGTCGTGGAGATTGCCGCTGTAGCCGAGGGCCATGTTGAACTTCGCGTAGTTGTAAATGGTGTACAGTGGTCCCTTGCTCGGATTCTTGCCGCCTTCCTCGAGCTCGGTGCCGTACACGCCGAGCGACAAACCGCGCCAGTTGCCGACGACACCCGCGTTCCAATCCCAACCATTGTTCTCGGCCAGCACCGTCACGTTGCTGTTCTCCGACGTGCGCAGTGCGTAGCGTGCACCGAGGAAGAGTCCCTTTGCGATCGTACCCTTGTCGTTGTACTCGCGACCGAGCCCGCCGTCATCGTGAAAGATTCCGCTGCCGTAGCCGAGGCTGAAGCTCGCGGAATTTCTGCCGAACGTGGCTTCCTTCGTCGCCACCGCGTACACCGTCGGTACCGTGTGAAAATGTCGCGCGTACCCGGGAGTCGTGTCCGTGATCCCACCGGTGGGCGAGACGAAGATGTCGTGACCGACCAGGAAACGCTCCTCGTGCGTGTACGGTCCGAGATTCCTGAAGCCCACCGCGATCGACGGCCACGCTTTGCTCGGCTGCTGCTTGAGGATGAGCGCCTGTCCGAAGAAACCGTAATCGGGATTCTGGCTGTACACCGAGAGGCCGACGGAAAAGCGCTGCCTCCAGTGCGTGTCGATCGAAAAATTCGAGTTGAGCTTGTCGGCGAAGTTGATGGTGCAGGGCGTGGCACAGTAGGACACGATTTTCCCGGAGGCCTGCAGCCAGATGTCGCCCGAATTCGGGGAGATCCAGGCGACGGGATTGTCGATCAACCCAGTGCCGTAGTCGAGCGTAGCGGGATACAGAATCGGCTCGCTGGAGGCGGCGAGCGCGGTGTCACCGGAGAGCTCCTGCGCCTTGAGAGCG
>DASXQD010000480.1:0-2129 GCA_036493195.1 Gemmatimonadaceae bacterium
CGCCGCTCGGACAGCGGCTCGTGCACGCGCGACCGTCCCGCGTCGTCCACGAGCAGATCGAACACGATCAGCATCGCAGGATGTTCCGCGGCGAGCGCGCGCACCCGGCTCGCCGCCGGATGGATGCGCAGCAGCAGCTCGTCGAACGACAACGTCCGGCCAACCGGGATGACGATCTCGCCATCGAGGACGAAGCGCGATGCACGGAACGTCTCGAGCGCTTCAACGATGTCGGGGAAGTAGCGGCCCAGCGGCTTTCCGGATTTCGACATCAGATCGACACGATCACCGTCGCGAAAGGCGATGCACCGGAAGCCGTCCCACTTCGGCTCGTACTGCCACTCGCTGCCAACGGGAAGATCGCTGACCTGCAGCGCCTCCATCGGCGCGTACTTGCGCGGAATCGGAAGGCTCACATCACACTCTCCAGCCTGAAGCGCCCACGCGATGCGAGCAGCGGTTTCCAAAGATCGCCGAGCTGCTTGATGCGGGCAGGAACGTTGTCGATGCGAAAATCGGCGATCTCCACGCCATTTTCGATCTCGGCCCACGTCACCGGCGTCGACACGGAAGCCTTGGGCGTGGGGCGCGGCGAGTACACCGAGGCGAGCGTGCGCCCCCACGCATTCTGGTTGTAGTCCACGAGCACGTGACCTCGCGGACGGTGCGCGATGCGGTATTCGGCGGTGATCAGCTTGGGCGAGCGCGCCTCCATCACGCGAGCGAACTCCTTTGCGAACGTCCAAACCTGCTTCTGCAGCGGGCCGCGCACGATCGGCACGTAGATGTGAATCCCGCTCGAGCCGCTGGTCTTCGCGAGCGGCCTCATGCCGAGCGCCTCGAGCGCCTCGCGCACGAGCAGCGCGGTGTCGCGCACACGCGCAAAGCTGGCGCCCACCACCGGATCGAGATCGAAGTGCACGTAGTCCGGTCGATTCACATCGTCGCAGCGCGCATACCATTGATTCAGATCGATGCAGCCGAGGTTGACCACCCAGAGCAGCGACGCGAGATCCTGCACCATCGGGAAATCGATGACGCTTCCCGACCCATGCTCGATCGCACACGTCTCGATCCAGTCGGGCCGAGGCGACGGCGCACGCTTCATGAAAAAGCATTTGCCCGTCGCGCCGTTCGGGTAGCGCTTCATCACCATCGCGCGATCGCGCACATGCGGGAGCAGCACGGGTGATACCGCGGCGTAGTAGCGCAGGAGATCGCCCTTCGTGATCCCGAGCTTCGGCCAGAACGGCTTCTCGAGATTGGTGAGCGAGACCGAATGGCCATCGGTCTCGATCACGGCGTCGCGCACGCCTGTCGGAACGATCGGCGAAGCACGCCGCGCCGGCGAGCGAGACTTCGCGCGAGACTTCGCCGCAGTGACCATCAGCGAATCGGCTCGAGCCTGGCCGGGCGCGCCCCCCGCCGCACGGCGCCTGATACCTGGATGTACGTCAGCTCCGCGGAGTCGCGCACGCTCCGGAGCAGCAGCCCTCCCCGGCTCATGTCTCCGCGCCCGACGAATGCCTCCGGAAAGTGCAGGCGCTCGCTGAGAGCGGCGGCGAGCGTGCCCACGTACTTGTCAGTGGCGATGCTGCCGAGCAGTATCACTGGAGCGGAGTGGCTCGACGCGGCGAGCGCGCGGGCATCGCGCGCGAGTGGCTCGAGAAAGCGGTCGGACCGGAGGGCGATGTTCACCTCGGCGAAGTCGCGCATGTCGTCGAGCGTTAAGAGAGTGTCGGGATCGACGAGCCCGCGCGTGGGCGTGATCACGAGCGAGCCGGGCACGTCGCGGGGCGGATGGGCGAAGGCGCGAGCATAGGCGAGCTTTCCGCGGAAGTACAAGCCGCTCAGAAACGCGAACAGCTCGCCGATGGGAACGCCGTCGGCGCGCAGTCGCACGGCGAGCGGGAAAGATGCGGAAGGGTTGAAGAGGAGCTTGGCACGCTCGCCCCCGCAAAACGCGGGGGAGAGTAGAAAGATCCGTGACGCGGTCATGGGATGAGAAGGTGCAAGTCGGTCGCCAGCGGAGCACTACCCGGGGCAAGCTCGGGGGTGTTGCGAGAGTAGTTGGGAAGCGGTCGGGGCAATGTCTCATGGCGCGTACACCGATTGTCCGCGCGGGGTGA
>DASXQD010000481.1:0-3690 GCA_036493195.1 Gemmatimonadaceae bacterium
GTTCTGGGACACGCAGAACCCGACCACGCATCTCATCCCCGATCGCTATCCCACGCACTCGTTCTCGAGCATCGCGGCGGTGGGCTTCGGGCTCAGCGCCTATGCGATCGGCGCCGAGCGTGGGTGGGTGAGTCGCGCCGAGGCGCGTGATCGCACGCTTGCGACGCTCCAGTTCATGTACTCGCTCCCGCAGGGCCCCGCCGCGACCGGCGTCGCCGGCTACAAGGGCTTCTTCTACCACTTCCTCGACATGGACACGGGGATGCGGTACAAGGACGTCGAGCTCTCGTCCATCGACACATCATTGCTTCTCGCCGGCGTTCTCTTCGCACAGTCGTACTACGACGGCGCAGATCCCGCGGAGGCATCGATTCGCGCGTACGCGGATTCGCTCTACCGCCGCGTCGACTGGACGTGGTTCCAGAACCAGCCGCCGCTCGTGTCCATGGGATGGGCGCCGGAGACTTCGCAGTTCAACAGCTATCAGTGGAAGGGACTCGACGAAGCGATGCTCGTCTACATCCTCGCGCTCGGCTCTCCTACGCATCCGATCGACAGCGCCGCATGGAAGAAGTGGACGAGCACCTACGCGTGGGGCACCTATTATCAGCAGGCGCACGTCGGTTTCGCGCCGCTCTTCGGCCATCAGTTTTCGCAGGTGTGGATCGATTTCCGCGGCATTCAGGACGAATACATGCGCGGCAAGGGGATCGATTACTTCGAGAACTCCCGTCGCGCGACGATCGCGCAGCGCGCCTATGCCGCCGACAATCCGAACAAGTGGACCGGCTACGCCGCGAACATGTGGGGACTCACGGCATGCGACGGTCCCTTTGACGGCAACGTCACGATCGCGGGCAAGTCACGGCACTTCTTCAGCTACGCCGCGCGCGGCACCGATTTCACGGAGACGCGCGATGACGGAACGATCGCGCCGACCGCCGCCGGCGGGTCGATCGCGTTCACGCCCGATCTCTCGATCGAGGCGCTCGTCACCATGCGCGACAAGTACGGTGACAATCTCTTTCAGAAATACGGCTTCATCGACGCGTTCAATCCAACATTGACCACGAGCGCGCCGATCATCGCGGGTCGTATCGTCCCAGGCGTCGGCTGGTTCGACACCGACTACCTCGGCATCGACCAGGGCCCGATCATCGCGATGATCGAGAACTATCACAGTGAGCTGATCTGGAAGAAGATGCGCACCAATCCCTACATCGTGCGCGGTTTGCAGCGCGCCGGGTTTACCGGCGGCTGGCTCGCCTCGGCGGCGCAGCCTCAGGTCGCGCACTGATGCTGCGCCGGCGCGCGGCCCGGGCGATGCTCGTCGCATGCACGCTCGCCGCGTGTCGCGGCGCGGAAGCGCGAGAGCAGCGGGTGACGCTCCGCTTCTGGGCGCTGGGCGCCGAAGGGGAGCACGTGCAGCAGCTCGTGCGCGAGTTCGAGCACGAGCACCCGAACGTCGACGTGCGCGTGCAGCAGATCCCGTGGACCGCCGCGCACGAGAAGCTCCTCACGGCATTCGTCGGCAACGTCACACCCGACCTCGCGCAGCTCGGCAACACGTGGGTGCCCGAGCTGCAGGCGGTGGACGCGATCGTGCCGCTCGACGGCTATGTCGCGCACTCCGCCATCGTGAAAGCATCGCGCGTGTTCCCGGGCATCTGGGAGACGAACGTCCTCGACGATACGCTCTACGCGATTCCATGGTACGTCGACACGCGCGTCCTCTTCTACAGAAAGGATATTCTCGCTGCGGCAGGCTACGACTCGATGCCACAATCGTGGGCCGCGTGGCGCGAAGCGATGCAGGCAATCAAGAAGAAGGCTGGCAAGCGGCAGTGGGCGATCTTTCTGCCAACGAACGAGTGGATGCAGCCGGTCGTGCTCGGACTGCAGAATGAGTCGCCGCTGCTGAAGGATGGCGGGCGCTACGGCGCGTTCGAGGAGCCCGCGTTTCGCGGCGCGTTCGACTTCTACGTCGGGCTCTTTCGTGACGGGCTCGCGCCCGTCGCGGGCAACAACGATATCGCGAATCCATATCAGGAGTTCGCGCGCGGCACCTTCGCGATGTGGATCACGGGCCCGTGGAACATCGGTGAGTTCGAGCGCCGTCTTCCACCGGACATGCAGAAATCCTGGGCGACAGCCCCGCTGCCCGGGCCCTCCGGCGCGCCCTCCGGCGTGTCGAACGCGGGCGGCTCCAGCCTCGTGATGTTCAAGGGCTCCGCGCATCCGAAGGAAGCGTGGGAGCTGATCGAGTTTCTCTCCCGCGCCGACATTCAGCGGCGCTTCTACCATCTTACCGGCGATCTCCCGGCGCAGATCGACGCCTGGCAGGACAGCTCGCTCGCGGGCGACCGCTACGCCGTCGCATTTTACACTCAGCTGCAACGCGTGCGCCCCACGCCGAAGGTGCCGGAGTGGGAGTTGATCACGTCCAAGATCATCGACATCTCGGAGCTCTCGATCCGCGGCGGGCTCTCCACCGATCGAGCGCTCGCGCAGCTCGATGCGCAGGTGAATCGAATTCTCGAGAAGCGCCGCTGGATTCTTGCGCGAGCCGCGCATGCGCAACACGACTCCGCCGTCACAGTGAGAATCCGGTGAGCACGGCGCGCGCGCAGATCGCGGCGAAGACGCCCGAGTGGCGCGCCGGTCGCGCGGGTTGGCTGTTCATCGCGCCCGCGATCACGCTCATCGCCGTCTTCTTCTTTCTGCCGGTCGGCGCATCGCTCCTTCTGAGCATCACCGACTTCGATCTCTACGCCGTAGCCAATCCGTCCAACGTTCGCATCGTCGGCACACGCAACTACACCGACCTGCTCCAGAATCCGACCTTCTGGCTCGCGCTCAAGAACACCTTCTACTTCGCGCTGGTTGGTGGCCCGCTCACCGTCGCCACATCGCTCGGTGCCGCGCTCCTCGTCAACGCGAAGGCCGTTCGCTTCAAGACGTTCTTTCGGACCATTTATTTTCTGCCGTTCGTCACGACACTCGTCGCGGTCGCGATCGTGTGGCGCTACCTGTATCACCCGCAGTACGGCTTCCTGAATTACGCGCTCGGCGCGGTGGGCATCCATCCCATCGACTGGCTCGGCGATCCGCGTTGGGCGATGCCCGCGATCATCCTGCTCGCCGTCTGGAAGAACTTCGGCTACAACATGCTGATCTTCATCGCGGGGCTGCAGTCGGTTCCCGAGGATCTGTACGAGGCCGCCGCGCTCGATGGCGCCGGAGCCGTGCGACAGTTCTGGCACGTCACGCTCCCCAATCTCGCGCCGACGTTCTTCTTCGTGGGCGTCGTCACGATGATCGGCTACTTCCAGCTGTTCGCCGAGCCGTATGTGATGACGACGGGCGGCCCGCTGGGAGCAACGACGAGTCTCGTGCTGTTCATGTACGAGGAAGGCTTCCGCTGGTGGCGGCTCGGTGTCGCCGCATCGATCGCCTTTCTGCTCTTCCTCATCATCCTCGTGTGGACCGCGATCCAGCTGCGCCTCGAACGGAGACTCGCCGCGTGAGGCGCGTGCGCGTGCGGACCGTGCTGTTGTACGCGGCGCTCATCTTCGGCGCGCTGCTGTCGCTCTTTCCCATTCTCTGGATGATCTCCGCGTCGTTCATGCCTACGGGAATGGCGAACACATTTCCGCCGCGGCTGCTCCCCGATCATCCGACCATTCAGCA
>DASXQD010000482.1:0-7828 GCA_036493195.1 Gemmatimonadaceae bacterium
CGAGGAGCGTGGATCGGGCACGTCGGCGGGCCGCGTGAGCGCCGGCCACAGCCCACGAATGTGCTGCTCCATGGTGACGGCGCTGTCGGAGCTCGCGTCCGCAACGGGAACCGGGGGTGACGCCGGCGGCGCGAAGTGCGAGGCGACGAACGCTCGCAGATCGAAACCCGGCGCGTGGCGCTGCGCATTGTACTCGCTCAGGATGCGCGCGGGCGGCATGAGTGGCCGAGCATCCACGAAGGTCTTGGAGTCGGGAAAGACGCGCGCATTCTGCACGTCCGCAAACAGATCGCCGAGCGCCTGCGCGGGACGATACCAGTTGGCCGCTGGCGCGGTGGGCGCCCCGGGTGACGGCGGCGCGCTGGAGCGGCACGCCGCGACAAGGGCGAATCCCAATGATGGCAGCCCACGAGTGATCGCGCGGCGTACCGTTGCCCCGGAGAGCATCAGGTGGACGATGGCGCGGACTGTCCCCGCGACTCCTCGAGAGCGGCCGCCATCGCCGACGCGAGCATCGTCGCGTCTTCGCCGACGATCAGGTGCATCACGCTTCCGGACAGCCGCCACACGCCGAGCACGCCCGCTTTCGTGAGCGCGGCTTCGTTCATCTTCGCCGAATCTCGCAGCTCGATCCGGAGTCGCGTGAGCGCGATCTCTTCCGCGCCTGCGATGTTCCGGGCGCCACCGAGCGCCGCGACGATCGCGCTCGCGCGCGCGCGAAGCTCGGGTGTCAGTGCTGCGGCAGACGGCGCGGATGGCGCGGGCGCACGCGGCGGAGCCGCAGGTGCGGCGGCGACGCTGCCATGCGAGCGCATGTACTCGTCCATGTCCGTTTTCAGATTCTCCGATCGAGTGCCGAAGATCGCCTGCATGCCGCCGCCGACCTTCATCACGCCGGATGCGCCGAGCGCCTTGAGCGTTTCGGGACTCGCGCGCGCGGTGTCCGCGAGCTCCACCCGAAGCCGCGTGATGCACGCGTCGAGACTGCGAATGTTCGACGCGCCACCGAACGCCGCGACGAGCTTCGCCGCCATCGATTCGTCCGAGGGGCCCTGCTCGCCGGAGAGCGCGGGATCGACTGCACCCGCAGCATCATCGGCCTCGCGGCCGGGCGTCTTGAGATCGAACTTGAGGATGAGCGTGCGGAAGATCAGGTAGTACATCCCCGCCCACAGCGCACCGAGCCAGAGCAGCCACCATCCGCGTGTGGAGTGCGGATACAGCACGATATAATCGATCAGACCGTGCGAGAACGTGGTGCTATGGTGGATCCCGAGCTTGATCGCCACGAAGTACGCGGCGCCGGCGAGCAGCGCATGAATGGCGTAGAGCGCCGGCGCAACGAAGATGAACGCAAACTCGATCGGCTCGGTGATCCCCGTGAGAAACGAGGTGAGCGCGGCGGAGATCATGATGCCGCCGATGCGCTTGCGGTTCTCGGGCTTGGCCGTGCGCCAGATCGCGATCGCCGCCGCAGGGAGGCCCCACATCTTGAAGAGATATCCGCCAGCAAGATTGCCTGCGGTCGGATCGCCCGCGGTGAAGCGATAGATCTCCCCGTGGATGACCTTTCCGGTGGCCGGATCGAGATACGAGCCGACCTCGAAGAAGAACGGCACGTTCCAGATGTGGTGCAGCCCGAACGGAATCAGCGCGCGCTCGACCACTCCGTAGATCGCAAACGCCGTTGCGGGATGTGCCGTTGCGGCCCAGTGCGAGAAGTCGTTGATCCCCTTGCCGATCGGTGGCCAGACCACGCTCAGCACGACGCCCGCGAAGATCGCCGCGAATGCCGTGAGAATCGGAACGGAGCGCTTGCCCGAAAAGAAGCCCAGATACGACGGGAGCTTCAGGCGGAAATAGCGATTGAACAGAATCGCAGCGACGGCACCGATCAGGATCCCGCCGAACACACCGGTCTCGATGGAGGGAATCCCCATGATCGGCGTGGGCTCGTAGTGGAGCAGCGGCGCCATCACGCCCATCGTGGCGAGCATCACCGCGAAGCCGACCACGGACGCGAGCGCAGCCACGCCGTCGTTGCCCGTGAGGCCGAGCGCGACGCCAATGGCGAAGATGAGTGGCAGGTTGCTGAAGATCGCGCCGCCTGCCTGGGCCATCACGTTCGAGACGACTTCCGGCAGCACCTTGAATTTGGCACTCCCTACTCCGAGCAGAATGCCGGCTGCGGGCAGCACGGACACGGGAAGCATCAGCGACTTCCCGATCTTCTGCAGCCACGCAAACGCTCCGCGCCAGATGCTCATTCCAATCTCCTGCGTCGGCTCACACCCGGCTCACACGCGCTGCCGAGCGACGAGCGCCCGCACCGCCGTGGCATCGTCCACATCGAGCGCCGCGCGCGCGAGCGCCTGGCACTCCCGCATGGACAGCGCACGTACACGCGCCTTTACCGCCGGCACGATCGGAATATCGACGCTCAAGTCATCCACACCCAGTCCAACGAGCACGGGCACGGCATCCGGGTCGCCCGCGAGCGCGCCGCACACGCTCACCCATCGCTTGTGTTTGTGACCACCCTCGACGGTTTGCGAGATCAGTCGCAGCACGGCGGGGTTGAGGGCGTCGAGCTGCGGCGCGAGTCTCGGGTTTCCGCGATCCATCGAGAGAGTATACTGCGTCAGATCGTTGGTTCCGATGGAGAGAAAGTCCGCCTCGCGAGCGAACTGATCGGCCATGACGGCAGCCGCTGGCGTCTCGACCATGATGCCGATCTGAATCGGCGACACGCCCAGTGATGCACGCTCCTGCTCGACCATCTCGCGCGACGCGCGCCACTCCTCGAACGTCGAGATCATCGGGAACATGATCGCGACCTTGCCGCTCGCCGAGGCGCGCAGGATCGCGCGAATCTGCGCGCGGAACAGCTCCCGCCTGGCCAACGAGACGCGAACGCCCCGCTCACCCAAAAAGGGATTGGCTTCGGCCGCGATCGGCAGATACGACAGCGGCTTGTCACCGCCCACGTCGAGCGTGCGAATGACGAGCAGGCGATTCGGTCCGAGTGCGCGAGCGATCGACGCATAGCTCTGCGTCTGCTCGTCCTCGTTCGGCGCGCTCTCGCGCCGCATGAACAGAAACTCGCTGCGCAACAGTCCGACGCCTTCCCCGCCCGCCTGCACCACACCCGCTGCCTCATCCGTGTCGCCGATGTTCGCGAACACGTGAATCCGATGTCCGTCCGTCGTCGTCGCGGGCTCGCCCGAGACCGCGAGCTCGCGCCCGCGCCGCCCCTCATCCGCCGCTCGCCGGTGCGCCACCGCCTCCACATCGGCATCGCTCGGCGCTGTGCGCATGAGGCCCGCATCTCCATCGAGGATCACGCGCGTGCCCTGCGGCAGATCGAGCACGCGCGCATCGATTCCCGCAACCGCGGGAATGCCGAGCCCGCGAGCCAGGATGGCCGCGTGCGACGTCGCGCTTCCGGATGTCGTACAAAAGCCACGCACGCGTGTACGGTCGAGCGATGCCGCATCCGACGGCGCCAGGTCCTCGGCGATGATGATCGAATCCGGCGGCACCACCGGCACGGCGCCTTCGTCTCCGACGAGCAGATGCAGCACGCGTCGGCCGACATCGCGCATGTCGGCTGCGCGGCCCGCAAACAGCTCGTTCTTGAGCGAGAGCAGTCGCTCTGCCTGAACGGTGTATGCGCGCTTCCACGCGAAGGCGGCGCTGTTGCCATCGCGAATCCCAGCCGAGGCCTGGTCGAGCAGCTCCGGATCCGCCAGAAGCTCCTGGTGAGCCGCGAAGATCGCCGCCTTGTCGGCGTCGAGCGCCAGCCCCGCGCGCAAGGCCTCGAGCTGCGCGTGCGCCGCCGCGAGTGCCGCATCGAGTGCGCGGCGCTCGTGCTGAGGATCGGTGGCGCGCTCTTCGATGACCACGTCATCATGTCGGAGAAAAAACACGTTTCCCACGGCGACTCCGGGCGAAGCGGGCACCCCTCGAAGCACACCGGCTTCGGGCCGCTGCTGTGGCCTGGGCGCGGGAAGCGGCGCGGCGACGGCGCCGGGCTTGGCGGCTTCCGGTGTTTCGCTCGAGAGGTCGCTCGCCAGCAGCTCGGAGATGGCGGCGATCGCTTCCTGAGCGTCGCTGCCGCTGGCGACGATCGTCACCTCGTCGCCCTGGCCGACCTCGAGCGCCATGATGGACACCACGCTGCGCGCGTTGGCCTCACGCGAACCGCTCACGAGGCGCACGTCCGAGGTGAATCGCCGAGCGGCGGTGGTGATCATCGCGGCGGGGCGCGCGTGGAGTCCGCCCGACGCGGTGATCACGATCGGCTTGGAGCGCACCGTTTCGGATTGCGCAGGCGCTTCCGATGCCGCGGAAAGCTCGGCGAGAAAGATGCGCATGAGCGTATCGCGCCCCGCGGTCACGAAGCCCTCGCTCGGCTCGATCGCAGCCACGTTCTCGACATTCGACACGACCACCTGCGTCAGCAGACTGCGGGCGCGGCGCGCAACGAGATCGGCATCGAAGCTGAGCAGCGCATCGCCCGTGCGCACCGAATCACCAGCGTTCACCAGCGCCGTGAAGCCCTCTCCATTGAGCAGCACGGTGTCGAGCCCGACGTGAATGATGATCTCGAGGCCGCGCGCCGAGAGCGTGACCGCATGATGCGCGCGATGCACTTGCAACACCTGCGCATCGCATGGCGCGAGCACGCGATCGCTCATCGGATCGATCGACACGCCGTCGCCGACGAGGCGCTGCGCGAAGGCCGGGTCCGGTACACGCTCGAGCGGTACGATGATGCCGGAGAGGGGAGCCACGATGATGAGTGGCTCCCCTCCCGAAGGCGATGTGGCGGACGTCGTTCCGTGCGAATTCTGCGTCGTCACGTGCACACTAGGCTCGACCTGCCTGCGTTACCAATCCGATGGTAGCGAACCAGCCAAACTTGCGGAAGCGGTACTCGGCCGTTGATGCCGGAGCAATATAATGGGTCGGCAGTCGCGCTCTCCCTCAGTGCTCATCTGCGTTGTGATCGGTGCGAAAGCGAACGGAAGGCTTTCCCGCGAGCAGTCGCGTCACGTCCTCGATGATCGCCTTGTCATTTGCCGACTCCACTGCCCGGAGCGCGTCCAGTCGCCGCCGGTTGCGACGGTGGCGAATCCAGAGGAGTGGAAAGAGGAGAAAGGCGAGAATCGCGAACAGCAGCGACACATTCGCGATGAGCGCGATCACGCCGTAGCGATGCATCGTGCGCGAGCGCCACTCCGCTTCGAAGGCGGGCTTGGTCAACCCGTATGCGCGTCGCATGGCGAGATCCATCGAGCCCGTCTCCTTCCAGTACGAAAAGAAGAGCGAGAGCCCGCGCTGCGGATCGAGCGCGGCCAGATCGCTCACCGCGCGGTACGCGAGCGCATACGCGCCCGACGCGCGCGAGGCACCTCCGTGAAAACCATCTTCGAGCGAGTCGAGCGACGCTGGAAGCCCGTGGAGCACCAGGCCGATGTTGGCGGCGAGCACTTCGTCGCGCGACCATTCGCCCGCTGCGTAGCCCGCGTACCCTTCGTCGAACCAGCGAGGCGGAAGCGCTCCGAGATTTTCATGGAGCGCGAGATGCGCGAGCTCGTGCCTCAGCACCGCGCGAGGATCTCCAGCATCGGAGCCAGCGCGACTTCCCTGCATCACGATGCGATGCTCGTCGGGAATCGCGATCGCCGCTCCCCAGTCGGGCGCGCCGGCGCCGGTCCACTCGCGAAAGCGCCGCGCGTCCGGCGCGATCGCGATCAGCGCGCGCGTGCGCGGGCGCGGCAGACCGGGAAAGGTGTCGTTGGCCACGGCTTGCGCGAGCAGCGAGCGCGCGAGCGGAAGATCAGATGGAAAGGCGACGATCGTGAAGCGGCCGCGATCGAGGCGCTCCGGCTCGGCGCCTTGTGCGCGCACGCGTGGCGCAGCGCAGAGCAGCAGCACTGCAAGGCGAGCGGCGAGCGCTAGCCGTTTCGCGCCGGGGCGCCGCCCTCCTCCACGTGTTTCAACATCTCCCCGCAGCGCTTCCCCCATGGATTGAACTTGTTGGCTGCGAGCCCGTCACGCCAAGTCTGCTTCGCCTCCTCGCGCTTGCCATCAAACCAGAGCGAGCGACCGAGCTCATAATAGGCTTCGATGAGATTCGGTCCGAGTGCGAGCGTCTTGCGGAAGAATGTCTGCGCATCCTCGTACATCTCGCGCTCGCCGTACACGAGGCCGAGATAGAAATGCGCGTACAGCGTCGCCTTGCGATCGTTGTCCAGCCGAATCGCCTTCGACAGATGCTCGATGGCCTCACCGAAGATGCGTTTCTTGAGGCAGATGTATCCGAGGTTGATGCGCGCGAGCGAGTTCGTCGGCTGGCGCATCAGCACCTTCTGGAAATTGAGCAGCGCCTCGTCGTACTTCTCCTGAAGCATCTGGGCCCAGCCGAGCAGCGATTCTGTTTGCGGATCGTTCGGCGAGAGCTCGAGCGCCCGCTTGAGCGCGCGCTCCGCTCCTTCATGATCGCCCAGCGAGATGAGGCTCCATCCCTTCTCCACGAACGTCGACGCGCCGATGTGATCGGCAACCACGGCGGGACGATCGCCTCCGAACTCGGGCGCCGTCGACGGCACGGAGCTCTGCTGCACCTGCTTCCACTTCTCCACGAGCTTCTTGATGTCCTCGCGAAGAATGGCGAGCTGCGACAGCTCCGACTCCACTTCCTTGTAGAGCGCGATGATCTCGCCTTTGATCAGATCGCGATCGGTAGCCGCCGTCGTGGCTTCGAGCCGTGCCTCGATGGCCGCGTATCTCGCGCGAAAAGGAATTGCTTCGACGTCAGCCATTCGGGGCCGCCGCCGATGTCAGCTCGAGGAGCTCGGAGGACGTAAGCACGCGCGCCACATCGAGAAAGATGATGAGCAGGCCGTCCCGTCGCACCAGTCCCTTGAGGTACTCCGCATTGAGCCCGCGGAAAAAAGGCGGAGGCGGCGCAATCTCTTCGCGGGAAACGGACATCACCTCGTGCACGGAGTCCACCGTGACCCCGAGCCACTCCTCGCCGATCGCGAGCACGAGAATGCGATGCTCCGGACGCTGCGACAGGCGCGGCATGCCGAAGCGCGAGCGCAGATCGATCACGGGCACCATGCGGCCGCCGTGCTCGATCACCCCATCGATCCACCCGGGAAGATTCGGAACCGCGGCCGGTGCGCTGAATCGCAGCACGCGCTCCACTTCGAGAATGTCGACCGCGAACTGATCGTCGCCAAGGCGAAAGGTCACGAGCTGCTGCACGAGCTGCGGTGCGGCGGCGGCGCTCATGCGACCTCCGGCAGCGCGCGCTCGCCCATGCGCACGAGCGCGTGCGCATCGAGTACGGCGATCAGCCGGTGCCCCGACTGCACCACGCCGCGAACGACTCCACCGCATCGCATCGAATCCATTGGCTGTTGCATCGTCGTCACGTCCGCCATGATCACGTCCTCGACTTCATCGACCACCAGACCGACCTGCCGCTCGCCGTCGCGCACGATCACGAGCACGTCGTCGCTCGCGCCGAGCCCTTCTACCTCGAGGATGCGGCTGCCGGCGAACACCGGAATTCCGGCGCCGCGATCCGTCAGCATGCCGAGCAGGTACGCCGGGGCTTCCGGAATTCGCGTGAGTGCCGGTAGCTCGAGTGCCTCCATTGCGGCCGTCAGCACGAGCGCGAAGTACTCGACGCCGTGACGCATGAGGAGCAGCTCCGTGAGCGGTGCCCCGCCCGCATTCTGTCCCTCGAAACTGGCGCTCATTGGCTGCTCCTCCCCCCGTAGATGGACCGGTCGCCTCCGTTCGCGGT
>DASXQD010000483.1:0-10313 GCA_036493195.1 Gemmatimonadaceae bacterium
GCTGTACGAGCCGCGTCGCTTTTTCGGCACTCGTGTGATGGAGCGTTTCGCTCCGTACGTCGCACTCTTCGCGCTCGCGTATGCGCGGTTCGCCGAGCGCGAGGCGCGCAACGAGGCTGTGCGCACACTCGAGGACGTGACGCAGCGCGTGCACGGCGAGTACGTGAAGCATCTCGCATCGCTCGAGCAGGCGCTGGCCGTCGCGCGCAACACCCCGAGCGGCGGGGGAGGATTCACCCCGGAGCGCATGCTGACGCTCGAGACGGAGAACGCGAAGGCGAAGGAGGATGCGCGGCGCGCCAACCGGCGTGCAGAAGCCGTCGAGCAGCAGGTGGGCGCGGCGGTCGGACAGCTCGAGCAGGCGCACGTCGAGCTGCATCGCCGAAGCGAAACGCTCAGGCAGAAGACGCGCACACTCTACCTGATCGAGCGCGTGCTGACGCTGGATGCGGGCACGAGCGACTCGCGCAAGCTGACGGAAGGACTGCTGAACCTGTGCGGCGACGACATGCAGGCGCAGCGCTGCTCGCTCCTGCTCCGCGCGCCAGGCACGAACCAGCTCTACATCGCGGCCGCCAAAGGATTGTCGCCGGACGTGGCGGAGGGCACGCGCATCCACATCGGCCAGGGCGTCGCCGGGAAGGTGGCGCTGAGCCGCGAGCCGCTGCTCGTCACCGACGTGGCGCAGTCAGCGAACCATCCGCTGCTCGGAGACGAATACTTCACCACCGGCTCGTTCATCAGCTTTCCGATCGTGTATCACGAGGATCTCGTCGGTGTGCTGAATCTCACGAATCGCATGCAGCGCGGTGTCTTCGTCGAGGAGGACGTCGAGCGGGTGCGGTTGCTCGCGCTGGTGATCTCGCTGGTCGCCTCACAGGCGGAGCTCGCGAGCAAGCTCCTGGAGCCGGCCGGTGCGAGGTAGCGCAGCCAGCGCGCTCGTCGAAGCGATCCGTCGTCTGGTCGAGGGAGCGTCACTCACCACGGATGAGACGAGCGCTGCATTCGACGTGATCATGACCGGCGAGGCGACGCCTGCGCAGATTGGTGCACTGCTCGCGACGCTGGCGCTCAAGGGCGAGACCGCGCAGGAAGTTGCGGGTGGGGCGCGCGCGCTCCGCACGGCGATGCTGCCCCTCGTCGTCGATGATTCCGCGACGCTCGTCGACACCTGCGGCACCGGCGGCGGCTCTTTCTCGACATTCAACATCTCGACAGCTGCAGCGCTCGTCGCCGCCGGCGCGGGCGTGCGCATCGCGAAGCATGGCAATCGCTCGCACAGCTCGCGCTGCGGCAGCGCGGATGTGCTGGAATCACTCGGTGTCGACATTCAGCCCTCACCCGCGACGATGCGGCGCATGCTCGATCACGCCGGGATCGTGTTCATGTTCGCGCCCGCAATGCATCCGGCCATGCGACACGTCGCCGCGGTGCGGCGCGAGCTCGGCGTGCCGACGATCATGAACCTGCTCGGTCCTCTCGCGAATCCGGCGAGCGCGGGACGCCAGGTGGTCGGTGTCGCGAAGCCGGGGCGCATGGACCTGATGGCTGGCGCGCTCGCGGAGCTGGGAAGCGTGCACGCGCTGGTGGTGCACGGCGAACCGGGAATGGATGAGATCTCACCGATCGGATGCACGCGCGTGCTCGAGGTGCGGAGCGGCAACGTGAGCGAATGGTCGATCGACCCGGCGAGCTACGCCCAGGCCGCGGCATCGGACGATCTTGCGGGAGGCGAGCCCGCAGAAAACGCGGCACGCGTGATGGCAGTACTGGACGGAAGCGATCGCGGGGGAGGGCGGAGCGCGGTGGTGCTCAATGCGGCCGCGGCGATCTACGTAGGCGGCGCCGCATCGAGCTTCGGTGAGGGCATCCGCGCGGCGGCAATCTCGATCGATTCGGGAAGAGCGCTGCGCGCGCTCACCGCGCTGCGAGGGGCGAGAGCTGAGGGGTGAAACTGCGGTTCACGAATCGAACCCGGCGAGGGCGAGGGGCGTCATCGCCGACAGATCGAGCGCCGTGCCTTTGACAAACGCTCGTCTCCGTTCGTGTCCGTTAGTGTCCGTTCAATCCGTATTTCAAAATTGTTAACGCTTTGACGCGTGCATCTCTTGTCCGCATCAGAAATTGCCGAACAGACTCGCATCAACAGGTGGGTGATGCGACACCAACGGATTCAACGGACACAAACGGAGACGACGAAAAATGCACATGAATGATGCTCGGGTGCCGCGTCCGCCCTCGCACCGCCTCGAATTCGACTCCTGTCTCCTATCGGTTCGATCGTGTCCCGCCGTTGGCAGGTGCAGTTAGTACTTGCGCAGCACTCCGACCACGACGCCCTGGATCGTGACGTCGTTCTCGTGCACGTAGATCGGGAGCATCGCATCGTTCGCGGGCTGCAGTCGAATGCGGCCGTCGCGCTCGCGATAGATTTTCTTCACCGTCGCCGCATTGTTGTCGACGAGTGCGATCACCGTTTCACCGTTGTCCGCGCTGCGACGCTCGTTGATGATCACGAAGTCGCCGTCGCGAATCTGCTCGTCGATCATCGAGTTTCCGCGAACACGAAGGACGTAATGATTGCCGCCGCGCGAAATGAAGCTGTCGGGCACGCACATGGTCTCGTGCGAGGTGACCGCTTCGATCGGCATGCCGGCGGCGACGGTTCCGAGTAGCGGAAGCTCGACGGCCTTTGGAAAGACATCGGATGGGAGGATCTCGATCGCACGACTCTCGTTGTACGAGCGCTTGATGTATCCTTTGCGCTCGAGATTACTGAGATGCTCGTGGACGGTGGCCAGCGAGTTATAGTTGAATTTCCGGGCGATCTCTTCGAAGCTGGGTGCGTACCCGTTGTCCTCGGAGTATCCGCTGAGATAATCGAGGATCTCGCGTTGCCGCTTGGTGAGCGCCATGCTCGCAGGTGGACGAAGGTGAGCCGAGCCGTAAACAATCTCCCGCGTCCCGAATGGACGCCGAAAAGCAGAATAGCCGAACAGTGACCGAAGCGCAAGTCTTTTCGCGGCAATGGACTCCACCCACAGGCGTCCTGGGCCGCATCATGGCAGAGTCCGCCAATAGAGTGAAAGCGTTGAGTGATGTTCAGCGACGGGCGATCGAGCGCGCCGCTGGACTCGCGGCAGCGCCGCCCTCGTTCGCGGCCGCACTCTCGCGCGCGAGCGTCTCGGTGATCGCCGAGATCAAGCGCCGGTCACCGTCGAAAGGAGCGATTCGGGAGACGATCGCGGCGGAGACACAGGCCCAGGCTTTCGAGCGAGGCGGCGCGGCGGCGATCTCGATTCTTACCGAGCCGGCCCATTTCGGCGGTTCGCTCGCGGATCTCGAAAGTGCACGAGATCGTGTGTCCATTCCATTGCTACGCAAAGACTTCCACAGCCATCCCATACAGCTGGCCGAGGCTCGCGCGTGCGGCGCATCGGCTGCGCTGCTCATCGCGCGAGCGCTTTCCCAGTCCGCTCTGCGGGAAATGATGGTCGCCGCGAAGGAGCTGTCGCTCGAGTCGCTCGTCGAGGTTCGCACCGAAGCGGAGCTGATGCTCGCGATCGAGCTCGGTGCGCGGGTGATCGGCATCAACAGTCGCGATCTCGAGACGCTCGACGTCGATGCCGAAGTGCCCTGGCGATTGCTGCCGATGGTTCCTCCAGGCGTGATCGCGGTCGCTGAAAGTGGAATCGAGCGAGTGGAAGATGTGGTGGCGCGCGCCGACTGGGGTGCGGACGCGGTGCTCGTCGGCTCGGCGCTCTCCGCATCCCACGATCCGGAATCGGCGGTCCGCGCACTCACCCAGGTACCCAGGATCGAGCGTGCAGGTTGAGGTAAAGGTGTGCGGGCTCACGCGCGCGTCCGATGCTGAGGCTGCCGCCCGCCTCGGGGCGCGCTACATAGGCGTGATCTTCGCGGGCGGGCCTCGCACGCTCGATCCGGAGAGCGCGCGAGCGGTGCTCGACGGCGGGGGCGCGAGCGTCGACCGTGTGGGGGTGTTCGCACACGCGGATACGAAGCGCATTGCCGCTGCGGTCGCGCAGGCGAAGCTCGATATCGTGCAGCTGCATGCCGATCCCGGCGCGGAGCAGATTCGTGCCGTCCGCGAGGAGTCCGGGGCTCGCGTCTGGGCAGTCGTACGAGTCGATGGGCCGCTCGACCCGACCGAGCTTCGGGACCTCTGGCACGCGGCGGACGCGCTGGTGCTCGACTCCAAGGTGAAAGGTGTGCTCGGCGGTAGCGGCATCGCGTTCGACTGGCGCGAAGCCGAACAGGCCACCCGTACGCGCCCCGGACGCCTCGTGGCGGCGGGCGGTCTCACCGCGGCGAACGTCGCCGAGGCGATCGAGACGCTCGCGCCGGACGTCGTCGACGTCTCCTCGGGCGTGGAATCTTCGCCTGGAATCAAGGATCACGCTCGCATAGCGGACTTCATCGCTGCCGTGCGGCGAACCGGAGTGTTTCGATGAACGTAACAGAGGTGGGTGACCGCTTCGGCGCATTCGGAGGACGGTATGTCCCCGAGACGCTCATTCCAGCGCTCGATGATCTCGAGGCTGCACTCGCTGAAGCGATGACAGATTCGGCCTTTGTTGCCGAGCTGGACAGTTTGCTTGCCACTTACGTCGGTCGTCCATCTCCATTGAGCGACGCGCCGCGATTTTCCGCGCTGATCGGCGTGCCGGTGCTGCTCAAGCGCGAGGATTTGAACCATACTGGCGCACACAAGATCAACAACACCGTAGGGCAGGCGCTCCTGGCGCGCCGGATGGGAAAGCGCCGCATCATCGCGGAGACGGGCGCGGGACAGCACGGGGTTGCGACGGCAACCATTTGCGCGCGATTCGGATTGGATTGCGTGGTCTACATGGGTGAGGAAGACATGCGCCGACAGGCGCTGAATGTCTTCCGCATGCGGTTGATGGGAGCTCGAGTGATCCCCGTGACTTCGGGCACGCGGACGCTGAAGGATGCCACGACGGAAGCGATTCGCGATTGGGTGACGAACGTAACCGACAGTCACTACATCATTGGATCAGTGGTTGGACCTGCACCTTATCCGCGCATGGTACGTGAGTTTCAGGCAGTGATCGGACGCGAGGCGCGAGCGCAGATGCTCGCGCAGGTCGGCCGCCTTCCGGCGACCGTGGTGGCGTGTGTGGGCGGAGGATCGAACGCGATGGGAATTTTTCATCCATTCGTAGGTGATGCGGACGTCGAGCTCGTGGGCGTCGAGGCGGCGGGCGAGGGGCTCGACACCGAACGCCACTCCGCATCGCTGTCGCGCGGACGGCCGGGCGTGCTGCATGGCGCACGCAGCTACCTGCTCCAGGACGCCGCCGGACAGGTCCATCCGGCGCACTCGATCTCGGCGGGACTCGATTATCCGGGAGTCGGCCCCGAGCACTCTCACCTGAAGGACAGCGGACGGGCGACTTACGTATCCATCACCGACGACGAGGCGCTCGAAGGGCTCGTGACCCTGAGCCGCCTCGAGGGGATCATACCCGCACTCGAGACTGCGCACGCAATCGCGTGGGTGGTGAAGGAGCGCGCGCGGTGGTCGGGCGATGAGGCGGTGCTCATTTGCATCAGCGGCCGTGGCGACAAGGACGTCACGCAGGTGAGCGAGCTGCTCGGAGACCGCATAGCCACGTGACGTCCACGACGATCGCGCCGCACGAGCTCCTGGAACACGAGCTCCCGGATCCGCCGTGCTCTCCGCAGCTCGTGGAGGAGATGCTCAGACAGCTCGCGCGCGCGATCAAGACACACCAACTCTATCTGCCGAACAATCCGATTTACCAGCGTGCCATCGAGAACCTGCACGCCGCCTTCGCTCCCATCTGGCCGCACACTCCTGAAATCGTTCTCTCGATCACGGAGGCGGATTTCCGCTGGCTCGGCCGCTCGGTGATGCACGAGTCGAATCGTTCGGAGAGTCTGCCCTGGGTGTTCTTCAAGGACGGCGTGCGCGAGCTGACGATGTCGCAAGGCATCGAGGATGAGGAGCTCGTGTCGTTGCTTCGCATTCTGCAGCGGGTGCGCAATGCGGCGCCGGAAGAGGATGATCTTCTGACTCTCATGTGGGAGCAGGAGTTCACGAGACTGCGATATCGCTTCGTCGATATCAATCTCGATTCGCACGGATCGTTCGATGCGCCTCCCGCTCCTCCGCAGGAGCGCACGCTTCCGATCGTCGAGGACATTCGCGCGGAAGAGGAAGCGCAGCCGAAGCGCACATCGGGGATCGTGCGCATGGAGGATCTCGACGCGACGCTGTACTTCCTCGACGAGAAGGAGATCGACTATCTACGTGGGGAGGTTGCCGCCGAGCAGACGATCGACATGCCGCGCAACGTGCTCGCCATCATCCTCGATATCTTCGAGGTGCAGGAGAACGAGAAGGTGCGCGAGGAGATCTGCGGCATTCTCGAGAGCTACATGCTCAATCTTCTGTCGAGTGGCGCGTACGGATCGGTGGCGTACCTCCTGGGCGAGACCGAGCAGCTCATCGGTCGCGTGGGCTCGCTCGCCCCGGCGCACAGGCAGCGATTGCTCGCGCTGCCCACGAGCCTCAGCGATCCAAAGGTACTTTCGCAGCTGCTCGAGGCACTCGACCAATCGGAGTCCATCCCGCAGCAGGCCGAGCTCGATGCGCTGTTCGACCAGCTGCGCGGCGGAGTGCTCGGAACGGTGCTCGGCTGGTTGAAGCAGGCGCAAAAACCGGAGCTTCGCACCGCGCTCGAGCGCGTTGCCACTCGTATGGCGTCGACGAACACCGCCGAGATGATGAAGCTGATCGGCTCGTCGGACGTGTCGGTGGCGATCGAGGCGATGCGGCGCGCGGCCGAGCTCAAGACGGCGGGAGCGGTCGCGCCGCTTGCCAAGGTGCTGCAGCAGCCGATCGTCGAGCTGCGTCAGGCGGCGGCTCAGGCGCTAGCAGAGATTGGTTCTCCAGGCGCGCTGCGGCTGCTCGAAACCGCGCTGAACGACGACGATCGCGACGTGCGCGTTTCGGCCGTGCGCGCCATCGGTGTTCGCGGGCACCGCGCCGCGCTGCCGCGCGTCGAAGAGGTGGTGCAGGGAAAGTCGGTGAAAGCCGCCGATCTCACCGAAAAAATGGCGTACTTCGAGGCATACGGCGCGCTCGCGCGAGATGCGGGCATTCCGCCGCTCGACAAGCTGCTGAACGAGCGCAATTTCTGGGGACGCCGCGCGACTCCGGAGATTCGCGCGTGCGCCGCGCGTGCGCTGGGCATCATCGGGAGCGCGAGCGCGCTGGAATCGCTGCGCCGCGCCACGAACGAGCGTGATCCGATGGTTCGCAGCGCGATCAACCGTGCGATGCGCGAGAAGACGTAAGTGTCGACGACCTCCGCGGTCTCCACGAGCGCAGCCAATCTCACGCCGCCCAGTGTCGCGGAGCGCGGGAGCGACGGTCTCGTACGGAAGATGGGTCGGGAGTTCCTCCTCGCGATCTACGGCGCGCTGCGCACGGTGAAGATGTACCCGCCCGACAATCCGGTCGTGCAGAAGACGATGCAGGAAGTCGTGCGCCTTTCGAACGAGCTGCTTCGGGCCGAGCGCGAAGTCGAGCTCCGTGTCTCGGGCGAGTTCATCTTCATCAATGCGACGAGGCTCCGGCTCGATCTCGAGAACTACGCGAGCTTCAACCGCATCATCTCGGCGTTCAAGGATGCCGGCGTCGGCCTGTGCCGGATGCGCGACGCGTCGAGCGAACGGGATTGGGTCGTATTTCTGACGCTGCTGCAGAACGCCGCCGTCGGCGAGCCCGATGCGCGGTTGTATGCGCTCGGCGAAAAGCTCGCGGCCGCGAAGGTGACGACGTTCGAGCTCGGTCCGTCGACGAATCTCGATGAGGAGATGCGCCAGAAAGCGAAGGAGGCGGCCAAACGCACGTATGCCCAGTCGGTGTCCGTCACGAAGGAAGTGATCAATTCGGTGCGCATGGGGCGCAGTCCGAACATCAAGAAGATCAAGCGCGTGGTGCAGGGGATCGTCGACCAGGTCCTCAACGAGGAGACGTCGCTCATCGGCCTGACGACGCTCCGCGACTACGACGAGTACACGTTCACCCACAGCGTGAACGTCTGCATCTTCTCCGTCGCGCTCGGACGAAAGCTCGGGCTCACGCGGCTCCAGTTGTACGATCTCGGCGTCGCGGCGCTGATGCACGACATCGGCAAGGCACGTGTGCCGCTCACCGTTCTGAACAAGCCGAGCGGGTTGTCGGAGGACGAGTGGCGGACGATCTGCGGACATCCCTGGATGGGCGTGCTGCAGTTGTTCGCGATGCGCGGGCAGAACGACATCCCGTATCGCGCGATGATCGTCGCCTTCGAGCACCACAAGAAGACCGACCTCTCGGGCTATCCGAAGCATTTGCGTCCACGCACGATGAGCATCTACAGCAAGGTTGTGGCGGTGGCCGATGCGTTCGATGCCGCCACGTCCCGGCGCGCATACCAGACCACGCCGCTCTCGCCGGCCGACGTGCTGCAGGAGATGCGGATCAATCCCCATCGCGGCATGGACCAGGTGCTCGTGAAAGCGTTCATGAGCCTCGTGGGCCACTACCCCGTAGGTACATTGGTGGTGCTCGACACGTTCGAGATGGCAATCGTGAACGCGGTGAACGCAGTTCCCGAGGCGCTCTCCCGTCCGATCGTGCGCCTGATCAGCGATGAGCAGGGCAATCTCCTGTTCCCGGGCACGATCGTGGATCTCAATCAGATGAACGACTCCGGTGGCTATGTACGCACGATCATCAAGGTCGCCGACCCCGAGCGATACGCCATCCGGGTCAGCGATTATTTCGTCTGACCTGATCGCACGGCGCTTTGCGTCGCTGCGCGAGCGCAACGCGAAGGCGCTCGTCATCTACATCACCGCAGGACATCCGGATCGAGCGCGCTCGCTCGCGCTGCTTCGGGGCATCGCGAGCGCAGGCGCCGACGTGATCGAGCTCGGTGTGCCATTCTCGGATCCGCTCGCAGACGGTCCGGTCATCCAGGCGAGCTCGCAGCGTGCGCTCGAGCAGGGGATGACCTTCGATGGAGTGCTCGAGCTCGCGGCGGAGGCGGCCGTGGATGTGCCGCTCGTGCTGTTCAGCTATCTGAATCCGATCGTTGCCGCGGGACCAACAGCCCTCGCGCGCGCGGCCGCTTCGGGCATTCATGGACTGCTCGTCACCGATCTTCCGGTTGGGGGCGATCCCGAAGTGGAGCGGGAGATCGGCGAATCGCCGCTCGCATTCGTCCGGCTCGTGGCGCCCACCACACCCACGCCGCGGATGGCGGAGATCGCGCGACACGGCAGCGGATTCGTGTATCTCATCAGCCGGCTCGGCGTGACGGGAATGCAGAACGAGATCGCGAGCGGTCTCGCTGCGACCATCGAGCGCTTGCGCAGCGCGACGACGCTGCCGGTGTGCGTAGGCTTCGGGATCTCGGGACCCGCGCAGGCGGCGTCGGTGGCGGCGCTCGCAGATGGCGTGGTGGTCGGGAGCGCGGTAGTGCGCGCTGCCGACTCCAGTGTGGAAGAAGCGGTGTCGCTCGTGCACTCGATGCGGAAGGCTATCGACGATCGCTGAGCACGCGCGGAGTCACGTGTCGCGCAGCCGTCGCTCCACCCGCTCGTCCGGCTTCACGAAGATCGTTTCCGATCGTTGCACGAGCACGAGCCCTGGCGTGCCGCCCTTCGCCTTGCGCACGTACTTGCGCCGTGTCCAATCCACCGGCACGAGTCCCGAGCCGCGCGACTTGCTGTGCCACGCGGCGAGCACCGCTGCCTCCTCGAGATCACGCGCAGGCGGCGCCTCATCGCGTGACCAGCGCAGCACCACGTGCGCGCCCGCTGTATCGCGCGCGTGGAGCCATACATCACGCGGCGAGGATTCCTGGAAGGTGATGATGTCGTTGGAAGCCGCGCCGCGCCCGACCCAGATCTCGAGCCCGCCGCTCGACCGGTACGTGCGGAAGCGGCGTGCGGGTACGCGCGCTGCCGCTTGACGCTCGAGCTGCGTCTCGGGCGCGGGCGCAGCGGCGGGAGCCAGCTCGAACGCCGCGATGCGTCCGGGCAGCGACGCGAGTGCGCGCTCCATCGACCGCACGTCATCGTAGATGCGCGCCGCGACAGCCACCGCACTCTCACCGTCATCGCGCGCGACACTCGCCTCGCTGCCATCGATGAGACGTACGCTCTCCGGCGCGGCGACATCGCCGAGCGACATGAGCGCGTCCGCGAGCAGGCGCAGACGAGGCGCATCGGCGGCGCGCGCGAGCTCG
>DASXQD010000484.1:0-12324 GCA_036493195.1 Gemmatimonadaceae bacterium
GCCGTTCCCCGCCATGAGGAGCGGCCGCTTCGCGCGGGCGAGGAGCGCGGTCGCGCGCTCGACCGCTGTGCGATCGAGGACGCCGGCACTCTTGTGGCGTGGCAGACGGAGGGGTTGGTCCCATCGCGGGACGGTCCGCGCCTGTTGCGCATCTTTGGTGATGTCGATGAGGACGGGACCGGGGCGCCCGCTTCGCGCGAGGTAGAATGCTTCCTTGATGACATACGGAATATCCTCAACCTTCTGAACGAGATAATTGTGCTTGGTGATCGGCACGGTGATGCCGGTGATGTCGGTTTCCTGAAACGCGTCCGTGCCGAGTGCGGCGCTCGAGACCTGCCCGGTGATCGCGACCATGGGCGTCGAGTCCATCCAGGCATCGGCGATGGGCGTGACGAGATTCGTCGCGCCCGGGCCGCTCGTCCCGATGCACACGCCCACACGCCCCGTGGTGCGCGCATAGCCCTCTGCCGCGTGTCCGGCACCCTGCTCGTGACGACAGAGCACGTGCCGCAGCCGCGTGCGATACTCCCACATCGCGTGATAGAACGGCATGATTGCGCCGCCGGGAATGCCGAACATGATCTCGACCCCTTCGCGCAGGAGCGCCTCGCAGATGAGCTGCGCGCCGGTGCGGGAGTCGTCGGTTGCCGGATCCTCTGCGGCAGTCGGCATCGCGGAGGTCGTCATGCGAGCACCGCACCATGGCTGGCGTTCGTCACCATGCGCGTGTAGCGCGAGAGCCATCCACGCTGATACTTCGCCGCGCGCGGTCGCCACCGCTCGCGACGCGCGGCCATCTCATCGCTGTCGACCTCGAGATCCATGCGGCGAGCGCCGAGGTCGATCGCGATCATGTCGCCGTTCTCGACGAGCCCGATCGCGCCGCCCTCCGCGGCCTCCGGTGCCACGTGGCCGATGCAGAGCCCCCGCGATCCCCCGGAAAAGCGTCCATCTGTGATCAATGCGATGTCGGCCCCGAGCGGCATTCCCTTCAGCATCGACGTCAGCTGCAGCATCTCCCGCATGCCGGGTCCGCCCCGTGGCCCCTCGTTACGCACGACCACCACGCATCCGGGCTTCAGATCTCCGGTGCATACAGCGCGCACCGCGTCTTCCTCGCACTCGAACACGCGCGCGGGTCCGCGAAACACCATCTGATGCGCGTCAACCGCGCCCACCTTCACTACCGACCCCTCGGGCGCGAGTGATCCGAACAGCACCGCAAGCGCGCCGCGCGATGCGTGCGGATTGGAGACGGGGCGAATGCAATCCCGGTTGCGATTTCGAATCCCTTCCAGATTTTGCGCCATCGTGCCGCCCGTGACGGTGCGCGTATCCATCCGCAGCGTTCCCGGTTTGAGCGCGAGCTCGGCGAGAATGGCCTGCACACCGCCCGCTGCCTCGACATCCTCGATGTGCCATTGGCGATCGCCATCCCACGCGGGGCTGATCTTCGTGAGGTGCGGCACACGCTCGGCCACGTCGTTGAAGCGCTCCACGGGATATTCCAGCCCCATCTCGTGGGCGAGCGCGAGCACGTGCAACACGGTGTTCGTCGAGCCACCCATGGCGACGTCGAGCGCCATCGCATTGTCGATTGCGTGTGCGGTGACGATGTCGGAGAAGCGCACGTCGTTCTCCAGCAGCGTCATCACCTGGCGCGCGGCTGAGCGCGCGAGCTGCTCGCGGCGGGGATCGGTGGCGAGAATGGTCCCGTTGCCCGGCAGAGCGACACCGAGGGCCTCACACAAGCAGTTCATCGAGTTCGCGGTGAACATGCCGCTGCAGCTGCCGCACGTTGGACACGCCACCTCCTCGAGCTCGAGCAGGCGAGCGTCCGTGATCTCGCCCGACGCCTGCTTCCCCACGCCCTCGAACACCGTGATGAGATCGACCTTGTTGCCGCTCGCATCCATGCCCGCTCGCATGGGACCGCCGGAGATGAACACGGTGGGGAGATTCGCGCGCGCCGCACCCATCAGCATCCCGGGCACGATCTTGTCGCAGTTGGGAATGCAGATCATCGCGTCGAAGCTGTGTGCCGCGATCATCGTCTCGACGGCATCCGCGATGAGCTCGCGCGACGGGAGCGAGTAGCGCATCCCGTCATGTCCCATCGCGATCCCATCGTCGACGGCGATCGTATTGAACTCGAAAGGAACGCCGCCGGCCTGGCGGATCGCGTCCTTCACGACTCGCGCGAACGCCTGCAAATGGACGTGGCCGGGCACGATGTCGCAATACGAGTTGCAGACGGCTACGAACGGCTTCTCGAAGTCGCGCGCATCGTGAATCTGCCCCGTAGCGCGAAGCAGACTCCGATGAGGCGCGCGCGAATTTCCCTTCTTGATCACGTCCGATCGCATTCCAGATCTCATGAGATTCCCGGTGAGCGAAAACAAAAAAGCCCCTTCCGAGTCGGAAGAGGCTTTGGTCTTTCGCCTCTCCCGCTTTGGTGGGAGAGGCAGATCGGCATTTCAGTGCTTCATGCCCGTTGCCTCGATCCCACGCCGATAAGCCCCACGATAAGGAGGGGAATAAGGACGAGCGAAATGAGGACGAGCGAGAGATTCACGAAGTGTGTTCCGAACGTGTTATCGAACAGATACGGATGTGCGTGGCGCCGAGCGTCCGTTCGAACTAGATAGTGCTCGAGAGTCGCGCTGTCAACCTGTCCGATGTGACAGGCCCTCACGCCGGTACCGGCGCGCGCATCACCGCGATGCGTGCGACGATCGCATCGCCGACCTCGCTCGTGCTCTGTGCCCGCACTCCTTGTGGCGCGACATCCGCCGTGAGTGCGCCCGCTTCGAGCGCTTCGCGAATGGCGTTCTCGACGACCTGTGCCTCCTCTGGAAGCGCCAGCGAATGGCGGAGCAACATCGCGACGCTCGCGATCATGCCGATCGGGTTTGCGATCCCCTTACCCGCGATGTCGGGGGCCGACCCGTGAATGGGCTCGTACATACCCGGAGTCTCCTCGCGGCCATCACGCATGACGCTCGCACCGAGCGAGGCAGAAGGGAGCAAGCCGATCGAGCCGGCGAGAACGGACGCTTCGTCCGTGAGGATGTCGCCGAACATGTTCTCCGTCACGATCACGTCGAACGACGCGGGCCGCTGCAGCAGATGCATCGCGCACGCGTCGACGAGCAGATGCTCGAGCGTGAGCGCGGGAAATTCGTCCGCGATGACGCGCGATGTGACCTCGCGCCACAAGCGCGACGTCTCGAGCACGTTGGCCTTGTCGACCGACGTCAGCCTGCCACGTCGTGACATCGCGAGGACGCCCGCCACACGCACGACGCGCTCGATCTCCCCGGTCGTGTAGGTGCACACGTCAGTCGCGAGCTCGTCATCGTCGCCCACCCGCATTCGCGACTTCTCGCCGAAGTAGATCCCTCCCGTCAGCTCGCGCACGACGACGAGATCGACTCCCGCCAGCCGCTCGGCCTTGATCGGCGAGATCGCTGCGAGCTGCTCGTGCACGGACACGGGGCGCAGATTTGCAAACAGCCCCAGTGCTTTGCGAATCCCGAGCAGCCCCTGCTCCGGGCGAACCTTGGCGCGTGGATTGTCCCAGGCCGGCCCGCCGACTGCGCCCAGGAGCACGGCATCGCTCGCTCGGCACAACGCAATCGTATCCTCCGGCAGAGGATTCCCGGTCGCATCGATGGCCGCACCCCCGATCAGCGCGGACTCCGTCTGGAAGTCGTGCCCCCATCGTCCGGCGATGGCACTCAACACACGAACCCCTTCGCGGACTACTTCGGGACCGATACCGTCGCCTGGAAGCAGCGCAATCTTCGCTCGCATCTAGAACGCTCCCGCGCGCGCGCGCTCGAAAGCGGCGATCTCGAGCTCCATCGCCGTGAGATAGCCGAGTTGGTCGATTCCCTGAAGCATGCAATGCCTCGCGAAAGGATCGATCGGAAAGGCGAAGTGCTCGCCGCTGGGCAGCGCGAAGGTGGTGTGCTCGAGGTCGATCGTGAACACGGAGCCCGGATCCGACGCGATCAGCGCGCCGATGCGCTCCACCGCCGGCTCCGGCAGCGCGACGGGAAGAAGTCCGTTGCCGAGCGCGTTGTTGCGAAAGATGTCCGCGAACTCGCTGCTCACCACCGCGCGGAATCCGTAGCCGAGCAGCGCCCAGGGCGCGTGCTCGCGCGACGAGCCGCATCCGAAGTTTCTTCCCGCCACGAGCAGCTGCGCGACTTTCGCCTCGGGACGATTCAGCACAAACTCCGGACGCGCGGCGCCGGTCGCGTCGTAGCGCCAATCCGCGAAGAGATCGTTCCCGAGCCCGAGACGATCGGTGGTCTTGAGAAAGCGAGCCGGAATGATCTGATCGGTGTCGACGTTCTCGAGCGGCAGCACGACCGCGGTCGAGCGCAGGGTGACGAAGGGTTCCATGCTCAGCGACCTCTCACGTAGGTGCGCGCGTCGGCGATCGTGCCGGCGATCGCGGTGGCGGCGGCGGTGAGCGGGCTCGCGAGAAACGTGCGCCCGCCCTTTCCCTGCCGTCCTTCGAAGTTGCGGTTGCTCGTGCTCACCGCGTACTGTCCGGGCCGGAGCTCATCGCCGTTCATCGCGATGCACATCGAGCATCCCGCCTCCCGCCACTCGGCCCCGGCGGCACGAAAGATCTCGTCGAGCCCCTCGGCCTCCGCCTGCCGCTTCACCTCCTGCGAGCCAGGAACGACGAGCATGCGCACGGTGGATGCGACGCGCTGCCCGCGCATCACACCTGCCGCCAGGCGGAGATCGGAGATGCGCGAGTTGGTGCAGGATCCGAGAAAGACGACGTCGACCGCTTTGCCGAGCAGCGTCTCGCCTGGGGTGAGCGCCATGTAGCGGAGCGCCTTCTCGAGCGCGCGCCGCTCGGACGCATCGGCGAGATGCGATGGAGTCGGCACGGGCGCGTCCACGGCGATCCCCATTCCCGGATTTGTGCCGTAAGTGATCATCGGCTTGATCGTGTCGGCATCGAGAACGACCGTGCGATCGTGCGTCGAGCCCGGATCGGCGGCGAACGTGCACCATCGCGCGAGTGCGCGATCCCACTGCGCGTCCTGCGGCACGTGGGGGCGTCCAGCCAGATACTGGTACGTGGTATCGTCCGGCGCGATCATCCCCGCGCGTGCGCCCGCCTCGATCGACATGTTGCACACCGTCATCCGCTCCTCCATCGACAATCCCTGGATGGCGGTGCCCGTGTACTCGAGCACGTGTCCGGTTGCGCCACCGACACCGATCTCGGAGATGAGGCGGAGAATCAGGTCCTTGGCGGTGACGCCGGCGGCCAGCACGCCATCCACACGCACTTCCATCGTGCGGGCGCGTCGCTGCAGCAGGCATTGGGTCGCGAGCACGTGCGCCACCTCCGAGGTGCCGATCCCGAATGCGAGCGCGCCGAATGCGCCGTGCGTGCTCGTGTGGCTGTCGCCGCACACGATGGTCATCCCCGGCTGCGTGAATCCGAGCTCGGGCCCGATCACGTGCACGATCCCCTGGTGCTCGCTGCCGAGCGTGAACAGCGGCACGCCGAAGTCCTCGCAGTTGCGCTCGAGCTGCTCGAGCTGGGCCCGGGCCTTCAGATCGATGATCGGAACGCGACCATCGGCACCGCGCGGCGTCGTTGGCGTCGAGTGGTCCATGGTCGCGAGCGTACGATCGGGGCGGCGCACCCCGAGTCCGCGCTCGCGCAGCACCGAGAACGCCTGCGGCGAGGTGACCTCGTGAACCAGATGCAGGTCCACGTAGAGCACCGCGGGCGTCGCGTTCGACTCGGCCTTGATGAGATGATCGTCCCACAGTTTCGCGAAGAGCGTTCGCGGCGGTGATTGTGTCATGTTCCGACAGTCTGTGTGAAGGTACGCGCCGATTCCGTGAAGCGCGGAGCACGGTGATGCGTGGCGCTCGATGCGCGCGCCACTGCGAGCTCGAGCGAGTCGCGGATCGCGTCCCAGCTCGCATCGAGAATGTTCGCGGCAGCGCCCGTCGTGCTGAACCGCTCGGCGCCATATGCCGTTTCCATGAGCACGCGCGTGATTGCCGCCGTGCCGAGATGCTCGTCGATGATCCGCACCTTGTAATCGACCAGTCGTGTATCGAGCACCGCGGGAATGTGCGGCGCGAGCGCGAGTCGAATCGCGGAGTCGAGCGCGTGCACGGGGCCGGCGCCCTCGGCCGACGTGCGCACGCACGTACCGCCCACGCGCATCTCGACCGTTGCCCGCGCGCGAGCGTCGCCTGCCCTGCGACGCTCGACGACCACCGTGTACTCGTGCAGCTCGAAGGGCACGATGTACTCGGGCGACGCACGCCGCACGAGCATCTCGAACGTGCCCTCTGCGGCGTCGAGCTGCGCGCCGGCGTGCTCCAGCGCTTTCACCTGCTCGAGCACCGTGCGCTCGGCCGCGCGCGCATCGAGACCGAGCGAGCCCGCCCGCAGGCGCACATTCGCGCGCCCGGACAACTCGCTCACGACCACGCGCATGCGATTCCCCACGATTGCCGGATCCATGTGCTGGTACATCGCCGGATCCTTCGCCACTGCGGCCACGTGGATGCCGCCTTTGTGCGCGAACGCCGCGCGCCCGACGAAGGGCGCGTGCGGATCGGGTGCCAGATTGGCCACTGATGCCACATAGTGCGAGAGCTCGGTCAGCGTCGCGAGCGATTCGTCCGGCACGCACCGCACCCCGCGCTTCTCCTGCAGATTCGCGATCAACGCGAGCAGGTCGAGATTTCCGCAGCGCTCACCGTAGCCGTTCACCGTTCCCTGGGCGTGTACGCAACCCTCATCGATGGCAACGAGCGCATTCGCGAGGGCAAGGCCGCGATCGTTGTGCGGGTGTATGCCGAGAGGAGCCTGCAACCGGTGGCGCACGCGGCTCACGGATGCGGCGATCTCGCGCGGCTCGCTTCCGCCGTTCGTATCGCACAGCACGAGCACCGAAGCGCCGGCCCCGTGTGCCGCCTCGAGCGCCTCCAGCGCGTACGAGTCGTCGAGCGCCATCGCATCGAAGAAGTGCTCCGCATCGTACACGACGTCCTTCCCGAGCGCACGGAAATACGCGACGGTCTCGGAAATGATCCTGAGATTTTCTTCGAGCGTGGTCTCGAGTACGAGGCGCACGTGCGTCGCCGAGCTCTTCCCGACAATCGTGACCGTCGAGCTTTGAGCGGCGACGAGCGCCTGAATGCTGGAATCGTCAGCGCAGGAGACGCCAACGCGGTGCGTGCTGCCGAAGGCCGAGATGCGCGCGCGCCTTGGCGGCTCGGACCGCACGCGGTGGAAGAACTCCGCATCCTTCGGATTCGATCCCGGCCATCCACCCTCGATCGTGTCGATGCCGAACGCATCCAGACGCGCGGCGATCTTCACCTTGTCCGAGGCGGACAGGGAAAGACCTTCGCGCTGGGTGCCATCGCGCAGCGTCGTGTCGTAGAGGTGGATGCGGGTCATCAGTCGTGAATCGGGAAGAGATGAAACGCAAACCGGCCCCTCGGGAAATCCGAGGGGCCGGTTCGCGTGGTGTCGGTTACCAGACCGTCAGCCGTGTGCGAGCGCGCCGCCCCTCGGGGAGGGTCGAATAATGAAAAGCTGAATGAGCGCGAGTCGAACGAGTGTCATGACGAGCTGGGCTCCATGCGGATGTATGCCGTCCACGAGTGCTGTGCTAGTCTCGGCAGCCACATGCGTTCTGTCAAGGGAGCTCGCTCGCCATGCGTCCACTTGTCAGACCGGCACCGCGAGCCCCATCGTATGTCGACGCTTCCGTTCTTCTCTCAGTAGAGGGTTCAGGCGATGACGACTCCGAGCGGATCCACCAACTATTCCTCGATGTCGGATGCGGAGCTGCGTGCGCTCGAAAAGGATGGCTCACTGCCACCGGCCGCATGGCAGCAGGTGATCGATGAATTGGGGCGTCGTCGATCGAACGCTCCCAGGTCCGGCACGCCCGGCGCATCGACGCCGGCCGCTGCGGCACCCGCGGCCACGGTGAACACCTCTCCGGCCGTCATGCCGCACGAGGATGATGCGCGACTCTCGGAGGCGGTGCAGCATCTGACGGCGCTGCTCGTGCCCGGCGAAACGCTCGTGGCGTACGCGGTGCAGCGACGCCTCTTCGCGCTTTCGCATCGCCGCGTGCTCGTGGCCGCCACCAGCGGGCGCTTGATCCGCATCGAGCGCGGAATATTCGGCGGCTACTCGCCGGTGGACATGCGCTGGCAGGACATCGAGAGCGCGCATCTTCGCGTCGGCATCTTCGGCGCCGATCTCACCATCACGTCGCGCGGACGCCAGGATCTCGCGTCGAGCGGGCAGGCCGCTGGCGTCATCACGGCACTCGGACTACGCAAGCAGCAGGCGGAACAGGTCTACCGTGCCGCGCAGGCGCAGGAACAGTCGTGGCGCGAGAAGCGACGCGTGCGCGACCTCGACGAGCTTCGCGCCAAATCCGGCGGCATTCAGCTCGGCGGCAGCGGCGCGAGCATGGGTGGATCCGGCAGCGGTGATGGCGCGAGCGATGACCCGCTCGTGCGACTCCAGCGAGCGAAGGAGATGCTCGCTGGAGGGTTGATCACCGACTCCGAATACGAGTCCATCAAGGCGAAGATCGTCGATCGCATGTAGGCTCGGCAGTCGTCAGAAATCGTAGCGCACGGTTCCGAATGCGGCGCGCGGCTGCCCCGGCGCCACGAGCCCGCCTGCTACGAGCTCCGGATACGCTTTGTCGAGCACGTTGCGCACACCCAACTCGAGCTGCGCCTTGCCGATTCGACGCGTCACGCTCGCGTGCACGAGCGCGTACGCCGGCAGCACGACGCCCGGCTCGTCGAACGGCGAATATGGACCGACGGCGTTCGTGCTCACGCGCGCGGTCCACGGCGAGGCGGGCGCCGCCCACTCGAGCGCCGCGGATCCGATGTACTTCGCCGTGTTGTACACGCGCAGTCCGGAGAGTGTGTCGACCTGCGTCGGATCATCTTCGGGTTGCGTGATGAGTTGCTTGTACCGCGCGTCGTTGAACGTCCAGTCGCCCGACAGTGTGAACGACTTCGCGATCGGTGTGCGAAGCGTGAGCTCCACGCCCTGATGCCTGCTCGCGCCGCCGCTGCTCGAGCCGCTCGTGAGTGGATTGAACGTCTGCTCGTTGCTCACGTCCATTCTGAAGAGTGCAGCGCTCGCGGTTGCCTGGCCGACATTGAACTTCAATCCACTCTCGTACGCCCACACCGTGATGAACGGTAGCGATGGATCCTCGATCACACCATCCGTGGCCCGAAAGCCGCGCGAGACGTTGGCATAGAGCCCCACCGCGCTCGTGAGCTTCACGAGCGCGCCGAGCTTCGGCGAGAAGATGCCGTGCGAGTCCTGCGCCGATTCCTCGCCGTCCGGATTCGAATACGTGTCGATGGCGTCGTATCTCGCGCCGAGGTCGACGCGTAACCGATCGGTGACATCGATGCCAGCCTGCGCAAACAATCCACCACCCAATTGATGCGCATGGATCAGCGCCTGCACCGAGTCGCGCACGCGATCGGTGGTGAACCAGTTCTGATAGTGCGATTGGTCGAAGCGTCCCTCGGCGCCCAGCGTCAGCTCGGCACGCGACAGCTGCCACGTGAGCGCGGAGGTTGCGCCGAAGCCGAAACGATTATCGTCCTCCTCGGTCTGACTGCCCACACCTTCGAACTGGCCGCCCGCAGGGGGGATCGTTAGAAAAAGTCGCCAGTCTCCCTGCGTCGCGTAAACGGTCGATCGCCAGAGCCTGTTGCCGCTCAGCACGCGGAGGCTCGCCCGCTCCTGCGCGCGAAGCTTGTGTCCGTCGTCGGTCGGATTCGAAACGATGTCGTAGTCGTGCGCATGGAACTCATCTTCGCTGAGATATCCCGCGGAGTTCCAGCGCGAGCCATACAGCTCCACGCCGCCATCGAGCGTGGTGTTTCGCGAGAGATCGTGCACGAGCCGAACGTGTCCCTGCCCCATGTCGTAGTCGCTGTTCGGACGCCACCCCCCCTCGTGCACGTAGCGCGCGCCAACAACTCCGCTCGCGCCCGAGTCGTTGCCGAATCCCGTGAGCGACGTCGCCTCGATGTGTCCTGCGGAGCCCCCATTGATCCACGTGCGCGTGCCATCGAGATGATCGAGCGTGCGCACGTTCACGATCCCGGAGAATGCAAAATTTCCGAACAGGGCGCTCGTCGGACCCTTGATGACGTCGAGATCCTGAACGGCCTGCGGAAAAATCAGGCTCCAATCGTTGTACCCTTCGGCGTGACCGTTCACGGGCTCGTTCACGGGCACGCCATCGATCCACAACGCGAGATCGGTGGAGTGATCGGAGCTGAATCCGCGCACCGATGCATCGGACGCGAATCCGGGACCCTGTCCCGCAAGGTGAACCTCGACACCGGCGGTCTGGCGCAACATCTCCCACGGCGATGTCGCGGGCGCGCGCGAGATCTCCTCCGGCGTGACGGCCACTGCCTGGCGCGATTCAGCCGGGCGCACGGGCGTCGCGGTGATGGTGACGACCTGCAGACGCTGCGCGGCGCGCGCCCTCACGGAGTCTGCGGCGCGCGCGCTGTCCCGCGCTGCGGTGTCCGGCACTGCAACCTGCTGCGCCGCAGCGCACGCGGGCGCGGCGATGCAGGCACATACGAACAATTGTCGTAACATGGTCTCCACTTCACTCGAGTGCAGCGGCGCGGGCGTGTCCCGGCCACTCGCGTGCGCGGGGGCACGCGGCAGTGTTCAGCTGCGAGTGATGAGCGGAGGACCGAGAGGTGGAGGGAGACGGAGCGCGGGCTGGCGGCGCGGGCGAACCACTTCCGGGGGCTGCTCGATCGTCGTCGCCACACGTGTGTACGTGGCAACGAGCACGACCACGGGCTCGCTCGCCACGGAGCCAATCGGCCCCGCGCACAGGCAATCGTCGCAGCACGTGTCCTGCGCGGTGGTCGAGCAGCCGTGATCCATGCCCGAGTGCTGATGCGACGGCATCGCCATGCCGCAATCGTGCGGCATGCCGGCCATGGCATGCGACGTCATCATCGACGGACGCGCAGCGACCACGACGATGGCGAGCATCGCGGCGAGTGCGCAGCGCAGGGAGGAGATGATCGCTCGGGTCACGCGAGGATGAATGATGCGCTCCCGCGCTCGCGTCAAGTCCGACGAGCTCCGCAAAACTGGCTCAGCCCGCAATGAGGGCATCGGCTTCGATCTCGATCATCATGGACGGATCGATCAGCGCCTTGATCTCGATCATTGCGGTCGCCGGTCGAATGTCGCGAAAATATTCGCCGTGCGCGCGACCGTATTCCCTCCAGCGTGAGATGTCCGTCACGAACATCCGTGTGCGAACGACATCAGCCATGGACGCGCCGGCTCGCTCGAGGACCACGCGCAGGTTCTCCAGCACCTGAATCGTCTGGGCATAGGCATCACCGGGCGCGACGATCGCGCCCGCCGCATCCGTGGCAGTCGTGCCCGAGACGAAGATGTGATCGCCAATCCGCACCGCACGGGAGTAGCCGACGAACGGTTCCCACTCGGTATTCGTAGCGAAGAGCTGCCGCTTCACGCACTGCCGCCTTTCGAGAGGACCGCGAAAGTTACCGCGGATTCGTCCCACACGAAGGGTTTGCGATCCTTGCCCGCTTATTCCGGTGGACCGTACCCACCACGCCGGCCACTGCGTTGACCTCCACCGCCGGCTCCGTTCGAGGACGCAGAGCTCCCCGGATCGCCCCGTTCGGCCGAATTGCGCGCCGACGTCTCGAGCAGCTGCAATCGCGTCTGCTGTTCTGGAGTCATGAGCTGGTTCAGCTGATCGCGCGCGAGCCGAATGTTTTCGTGCAGCTGCGCTCGTACCTCACCCAATGCATGCCGCCGAGCGACGATGGCTGCGATCGAGTCGGCAGATGGCGGTGGCGCAGATGCCGTTGGCGCGCTCGGGTTGTCAGGATCGGGAAGCCGCACCGGTGGAGGGCGCAACGTGTCGATCGCTTCCAGCAGCGGCGCATTGCTCGCACGCAGCTTCGACGCGATCGTCTCGATCTGCACCCGCTGTTCATCCGTGAGCTTGAGATCCGAGGCGTGCGCGACGGCGAGCGGAAATATCTGATCTGGCTCCCACAGCACGGGCGCCACGCGCGGGCGCGCCGGTGCGGACTGGTCCGGCGCGCCGCCGCGACTTCGCCCCTGTGCGGCGAGCGTGCTCGCTCCGCAGGCGAGCGCAATCCCGAGCATGGCGAGCGCGCGTGCTCGCCGTGTGCACGGCACGAAAGCGGGCGCTGGTAATC
>DASXQD010000485.1:0-6909 GCA_036493195.1 Gemmatimonadaceae bacterium
TTGAAGTCGAGGCCCAGTCCGGGGCGCGAGAGATCGGGATGCAGCGCCCCGTCCACCGGCGTGAGCGCGCCGTCGAAGAGCATGTGCTCGATGCGCACGTGATCGTGGAAGTACTCGACGTGCCGCACGCGCTTGGCCGCGCACGCGGGATGCGCGTGCAGCGACGGCGCGCAGTGCGTGGAGAGCGGCGTTCCCGTGGCCTCGCACAGTCCATCGACGATGAGCAGCCCGGTGATCCCTTCGCAGCGAGTCGCATCCGCCTGCAGCACGTCCGTGGCGCCGGCCTGAATGATCGATGCAAACTCGTCGGGCACGTAGCCGTATTCGCCCACGGAGATCTCCATCCCCGCCGGCGCGTGCTCGCGGCAGAACCGCAATCCCTCGAGATCGCGATGGTAGACGGGCTCCTCGAACCAGCTCACGCGCGACTCGGCAAATCGCTCTGCCTGCTGCATTGCCTGCTTGCGCTCGTAGGCGCCGTTCGCATCCACGAACAGCTCGGCCCCATCACCAATCGCCGCTCGGGCGGCAATGACTCGCGCCACGTCCGCACATGCATCGCGGCCGATCTTCATCTTCACGCGCGGAATGCCGTCGCTCACCCATTCTTCGAGCTGTGAGCAGAGCTGCTCCATCGAATACGATGTGAAGCCGCCGCTCCCGTACACGGGCGCCGCTTCGCGAGCAGCGCCGAGCAGCGACACGAGCGGCGTGTCGAGCAGCCGCGCCTTGAGATCCCACATCGCGACGTCGACGGCGGAGATGGCCATCGATGCGATTCCCGACCTGCCGAGATTGCGAACCGCGGCGACGAGCGCCGCCCAGATCGCGCCCGTCGCCATGACATCCATCCCGCACGCGATTCGCGCGAGCATCGAGTGGATGAGGGCAGCCGTCGACTCGTCGGCGTAGGTGTAGCCGATGCCGGTGCATCCACCGCCGGTCGCCTCGACGAGAACGAGCGTCGTTGCACTCCACTCGTACGTGCCATCGGACTCCGACGGCACATCTGTCGGAATCCGATAGGCCGACACGGCGATGTCATCGAGGCGCACGGTGTCGGTGCGAGCCGGGGCGGGCATGGCTCAGATCACCTCACGCGCCTTGTCCTCGAGTAAGGTCTTTATGATCTCCCCGCGCCCCTTCTCCCCGCGGGCGAGCGCCTCGCTGAAGTGGATCGCCTGCTTCATCGAGATCTTGCCGGGCATTGGCGGCTCGGTCGCGTCGACCACCGCCTGCACCACTGCCGGCCCCGGGTACGCCAGCGCCTCCGCCAGAATTCGCTCGGCGTCCTCCGGCCGCTCGATCGTGTAGCCACCCGCGCCGCAGGCCTTTGCATACGCCTCGAAATCGATGGGCTGAAGTCCGACGCCGAACTCCGGATTGCCCTCCAGCACCATCTGCTCCCACTTGATCATGCCGAGCGTGTTGTTCTTGATGATGATGACCTTCACGTGAAGGTCGTACTTCACGAGCGTGGCGACTTCGCCCATGAGCATCGTGAATCCACCATCTCCGACCACGCACACGACCTGTCGACCCGGATACGCGACGGCGGCTCCGATGCTGTAGGGCAGACCGTTCGCCATCGTCGCGAGGGCGCCCGAGAGGGAGAACTGCATGCGGTGCCGCATGTCGATGTATCGCGCTGCCCACGTCGCGATCGTGCCGCTGTCCGCCGAGACGATCGCATCGTCGTCGAGCAGCCGGTTGAGGTGGTACGTCACCACCTGCGGCTTCATCGGCATGTCCTGCCGTGTGCCGCGCTCCCGCATGAGCTCACGCCAATCCTTCATGCGCTTCTGCGAATCGGTAAGGAGCGTGCGATCGTCCTTGCGGTCGACCAGCGGGATGAGCGCGCGCAGCACGGTGCGGCAATCGCCAACCAGGCCTACGTCCACGTCGTAGCGCAGTCCGATGCGCGCGGGGTCGATGTCGATCTGAATGCCCTTCGCCTTCCCCGGCTTCGGATAGAAGTCCAGATACGGAAAGCCGCTGCCGGCTATGAGGAGCGTGTCGCAGTCCGCGAGTGCCTCCTGCGATGGCGCAGTGCCGAGCAGTCCGATGCCGCCGGTGGTGTACTCACTGTCGTCGGGGACGACGGCCTTGCCGAGGAGCGGCTTGATGATCGGTGCGCCGATCTTTTCGGCAAGCTCGAGAACCTCGGTGCGCGCATCGAGGCATCCGCGGCCGGCGAGGATCGCGACCTTCGATCCCTCGTTGATCAGCGCAGCGGCGCGCTCGAGCGCTCCCTGCGGAGGAATCGAATGCGCTGCAGCGAAGATGTCCGCGCTGTGCTTCTTGATGTTACTGTCCGAACGGTGCCCGTTGCTCGAGGTCCACTCCTGAATGTCCTTGGGAATGGTGAGATGCACGACAGTGCGCCGCGCCAGCGCGGTCTTGAGCGCCTCGTCCACCATGTTGTGTACGTGCGCGGGCCCCATGATGCGCTGATTGAACTCGGCGACATCCATGTACAGCTTGTCGAGGTCGACGTCCTGCTGGTAATGCGTGCCGATCAGATCGTGGAAGGTGTGTCCGGTGATCGCCAGCACCGGCTGCCCATCGCACTTGGCATCGTAGAGACCATTGAGCAGATGGATGCCGCCGGGTCCCGACGTGGCGAGACACACTCCCAGTCGGCCCGTGTATTTCGCATAGCCGCACGCCGCGAACGCGGCAGCTTCCTCGTGTCGTACCTGGACGAACGAGATCTGTTTCTGCCGGGTGCGCAGCGCTTCGAAGATGCCGTTGATCCCGTCACCGGGAAATCCGAAAATCGTGTCGACGCCCCAATCGATGAGCCGGTCGACGAGCAGATCGGCGACGGTCGCGGCCATGAATCCTCCTCTGCGGAATTAGTAGAGCATTACCGTCACTGCAGATTCGATTCCAAAGTGATCGCGCGCACAGCTCGCACAGTGCGCCGAGCTCGGTAGTTGCCGCGCGATGATTTCTTGATGTGCAACGCGAACGATCACGCCTTCACGAAGTAGAACGCGATCCCGAGCACGGCGTACACAGCGAGCAGGAGCACGCCCTCGAACCACGTGGTCTCTCCATCGCGCGCGATCGAGTTCACGGTGAGCGCGGCGGCCGCGATCGCGACCAGCTCGAGCGGATTTCCGAACACGAGATTCATCGGATGCGCGAAGGCGTGCGAGACGAGCACGAGCACCGGCGCGGTGAAGAGCGCCACCTGGATCGACGAGCCGACGGTGATCGTGAGCGCGAGGTCCATGCGATCGCGGCGCGCGAAGTACGCGGCGGAGATGTACTCGGCGGCGTTGCCGATCACGCCGAGCACGATGACGCCGAGAAAGAAGGTGGAGAGACCCACGCGGGTGGCCGTGGCGTCGAGGGCGTGCGACACGATCTCCGACTCCCACGCGATGGCGGCGGTCGCGAGCGCGAGCACCGCGATCGCCTGCCACACGGGCCACACGCGGTGCGGCGCCTCTCGCGCGCTCGCCTTGACTTCATCGGTAGCAAACACATCGCGGTGCGTGACGAGCGTGTACAACAGATTCGCGCCGTACACGAGAATCAGCACGACACTGACCGTGAGGCTCATGCGCTCGTCGAGACTTCCGGGATTCGGATTCGCGTAGAGTCCGCGCTCGGCGTAGTCGAAGAGCGCCGGCACCATCATCGCGATCACCGACAGGATCAGAAGACTCGAGAGAAGTCCCGCGCGCTCACGCTTGAATTCCTGGTGCTCGCGCCCGAAGCTGCCGACCACCACCGCGAGCCCGAGGCCGAGCAGGCTGTTGCCGATGATGGAGCCCGTGATCTGCGCCTTGACGACGTCGCTGTGCCCGGTGTGCAGCACGAACAACGCGAGGATCAACTCGGCGGCGTTGCCGAAGGTGATGTTGAGCAGCCCGCCGATCGCCGCACCGGCGACGTGCGCGAGCTGCGACGTCGCACGCCGGATCCACTCGGCCAGCGGCACGATCGCGAGAATAGCGATCGCGAAGTTCCAGATCGGGGACGCGTGTATCCAGTACTGGAGTGCCAGCGACGCGGGTACGAGGAGCAGCAGGACTGCGAAGATCACGCTCGTCTGTGCGCGAGGGATCGCTCAGGTACCTGCGCGAAGTCTTGGGCGCGCGAGTCTAGCGTTAACAAAGCAATGATACGGATTGAACGGATTGGACGGACACGAACGGAGACGGCACTTCACGAACGGTGGGCATCGTGAGTGAGTTAGAGCTCGTTCTTCAAGCGATGCTGTCCTCTCCGTTTCCGTCCGTTCAATCCGTTTTTGTCCGTATTCCCATTGTTAACGGCCCGCTCCTGCGATGTACCTCGGGGACTCAATAGCAACGTGCGCGCCGTGAGCCCCCGTGATTGTGAAGAAGAGCGAGCCTATCCGTGCATTGTCGCGACTACAGCGACTTCAGGTATCGGCGAGTGGCGCCGTGCGCGAGCTACGGCAGAGTCAGCGGACGCTCGAGGAGTGCGAGATGGAGGCCGTCATAGTGCGGCGAGAGTCGCGGATCGGAGCCCATCGTGCGTTTGTCGATGAGGGTGAAGCCGCGCGACTCGTAGAATCTGATGAGTGCGTCGTTGTGACCCCAGGTGTCGAGACGGAGGCCCTCACGCCCGAGCGATTCACACTCCGCTACGGCCCACGCGACGATGGCGTCGACGAGCCCGCGACCCGGATACGATGCCGCGCGCGCGAAGCGGTGGAGATAGATGTGCGCGCCGCGCTCGAGCTCTCCCCAGATAGCGGGATCCTCGTAGGCGACGGTGAAGACGCCAATGAGGGAGTCGCCATCGAGGACGCGAAAGAGCAGTCCGGCTTCCATCTGGTCGAGAATCGAGCGCTCGGAGAACTCGGGCCACTGGAAGGCGCGATTCGCGGCCTGCAGGGCGCGCGCGTCGGCGTAGGCGGCGCGAACCTCGGCGAGATCTGCGGGTGTGGCGGGAACGACGTGCATCTCGCCGACGGTCGAACGCGCGAGTCTACCGGTTCGGCCGCCCCGGCGGATTCGGGCCCTCGAAGACATCCTTGTTGAGCGCGATGAACCGTTTCTGGTCCGCCGGGACGTCCTCTTCCGGGAAAATCGCAGTCACCGGGCACTCGGGCTCACACGCGCCGCAATCGATGCACTCGTCGGGTTTGATGAACAGCTGGTCGGGCCCTTCATAGATGCAATCGACAGGACAGACGTCGACGCACGCCCTGTCCTTGATGTTGATGCACGCTTCGGTGATGACGTACGGCATTCTTCCCTCGACGTTATTCCAGCGGTCAGTGCTTCGCCTCGCAAATTAAGGCGAAAATCGGGCCTCCGACAGGGAAGCCCGTCAGCCGACTCTGTGAGCTACCAGACCAGTTATTTGGCCCAGGCGGGCGCGGTTCCCTTGCCGTGCTCCAACTCGGGATTGTGCCGATAGAGCGTGGTCGTTCGGCCGATCACCTGCACCACCTCAGCCTTCACCGCCTCGGCCAGCTCGTTCGCGGCCTCCTTGGCGGTGACGTCCGCATTCTTCACGAGCTGCACTTTCACCAGCTCGTGCGTGCGGAGCGCGTCGTCGAGCGAGTGGACGAGCGCGCGCGTGAGCCCGTGCTGTCCGACGTGGACGGTGGCGGAGAGATGGTGCGCGTGCGCGCGGAGTGCCGCGCGCTCCTTGCCGGTCATCGCCATCGCGACGAGTGCGCGTTCATCGAGTGAACTTCGCGTTGCACTCAGTGACGAACTTGTGCAACACGGGATCCTGTGGATTGAGATCGAGAAGGGGTTTTGGGTCGAACGTCGTGACCGGCAACTCGACGCGAATGCTGTGGGCGTTTACGAGATCGCTCAGCGGACCGGCAGCGCTGTTCTGCCATGTCTGGACATTGCTCTGAGCAGCCTGCTTGGCAACCCCTCTTACCAGGCCGTCCAGAGCCGGAAGGCCCGTGGTCACACTGTTCACCTGGTCATTCTCGGCTCGCTCAGCGGTGTGAGGCTCGTAGAACAGCAACCCGAGCGTGTTGGTGTAAACCTGGTGCCCCTCGACGTTCGGAAATCCCTGGGCGACGTGAACCGGGCGGTCATCCACGCGGAGGCGCACATCGGTGATTTGTTCATCGTCGCCACGTGATTCATCGCTATACCAGGGGAAGCTGGGTTTGGGATCCCCATCGTCGACATCCGCCAGGAAGAATACGCTCACACCATTCCTGCTGCAGTAGGCGGTTACGCTCACCAACCCCTGCAGCTTTCCAGTCGTGCCGGGAATGAATTTCAGGGAGTGCGGCTGAGTCGAGCTCTCACCGGTCAGAGCGTCCGTCTTTTTCTCCAACTGCCACCGGAAGCGCGGCCCATCGGGTGGGACTCCTGGTTGTGATGGGGCAGCTGCGGGGTGCGGCGTGTGGTTCTGCGCTCGTGCGGCGGGAACAGCCATGAACATCACGAGCCACACAGCGATGGCAGCGCAGGCGATACTGAGCGGGCGAGTCGAGATCATTCCGCACCTTACCGGGGAGGTTGATGACGGCGCTTCAGATGCTTGTTTCGGTCACGCGGCCGCGGCGCTCCGCATCGCCGAGCAGTTGAAATTGCATCCGCCGCTGGTTTCCGCAAGACGAGTCCAGCCGATGTGGGGTGCGACCCACACACCTCAGTCCGTCGCGAGTGCCCCGCTCAGTCGTCGCCGCCGACGGACGCGATTACCTCGTCGACCTCCGCACGTTCCTCGGCGACCGTATTCTTCTCCGCCATCTCCTTCGCGAGCTGCGCGATTCCATCGTCGATCGTGCGCGAGTGATGCATCGAGCAGAACTTCGGGCCGCACATCGCGCAGAACTCCGCGCTCTTGAAGTATTCGGCCGGCAGCGTCTCATCGTGATACTCGCGCGCGCGCTCGGGATCGAGCGAGAGACGGAACTGCTCGTTCCAGTCGAAGGCGTAG
>DASXQD010000486.1:0-13194 GCA_036493195.1 Gemmatimonadaceae bacterium
TTCCGATCGACGACGCTGCATCGCGCAGTGCCGCGAGATCGCGTGTGCATTCGGCGCACGTCGTCAGATGCCGATCGAGCTCGGCGCGCTCCGCGGGCGAGAGCGCATCGAGCGCATCCGGCGCGAGCATCTCACGCACGATATCGTGGCCGGTCGGATCGCTCATCGCGTTTCCTCACGGTGCTGTGCGAGCGGCGCTCGCAGCTTTTCGAGCGCGAGACGCGCGCGCGTTTTCACGGTGCCGAGCGGAAGCGAGGTGCGCGCGGCGATCTCGCTCTGGCTCAGCCCTCCGAAGTACGCGAGCTCGATCACCTCGCGCTGCTCCGCAGGAAGCTTCTCCAGCGCCGCAGCGACGTCGCGCGCACGCTCCGAGGCCTCAGCCTCCTGCTGCGGATTCGCGCTCGGCGCTCGCGACCCCGCTACTCCGCCGCTGCCGTCGGAAGATGGGCCGACACTCTCCAACGGCTCCTCGGCACGACGCCGGCGCGCGCGCTGGCGATCGAGCGCGCGGCTTCGCGCGATCGTCGACAGCCACGTCGATACGGCGCCGCGAGAGGCATCATACCGGCCAGCCTCCCGCCACGCCTGCCAGAACGTCTCTTCCACCGCATCCTCCGCATCATCGGCCTGCCCGAGCAAATAGTACGCGATCGTATGCACGGTCGTTGCCCATCGATCGTACAGCACACCGAGTGCGTGCTCGTCGCCGGCTGCCATGCGCGCCACGAGGGCGGCATCGGAGTCAGAATTGATCGGCACGGGCGCCCGTATGCGGTACGCTCACGGAGAGCGAAGCGGATTCATCGTGCGCTGGAATCTAGGTGCTCGAGGAAGAGACGCCAGACCGCGGGAACGGCGCTCGTTGCGCACGGCATCCGGCGTGCGCATACTCCCCGCGCCTACTTCAAGAGGATTGCATGCTCCGAACAACTTGCGCCACACTGCTGTTCGCACTCTCCGCCAGCGCGCTACATGCTCAGGATCACGGCAATTCAGGGGACCTGTCGGTGGGAACGACGCGAGCCCTCTGGCAGCAGCTGAGCGGCTACGTCACCGAGTCCGCGCAGGACATGCCCGAGTCGAAGTACTCGTACCGGCCGACGAAGGATGTACGCTCGTTCGGCGAATTGATCGCACATGTGGCAGGCTCGCAGTACTCCTTCTGCGCCACTGCACTGGGCGACAGCGCGCGCGCGGAGGACGACATCGAGAAAAAGAAGAGCATGAGCAAGGCAGAGCTGGTCGCCGCGATGCGCGCCTCGAACGACTACTGTGCGCGCGCGTATCAACAGACCGATGATGCGACGAGCGCCAAGGTCCAGCTCTTCGGCCAGGAGCGCACGCGCCTGTACGCCCTCATGATCAACGCCACGCACGACGCGGAGCACTACGGGAACCTCGTCACCTACCTGCGCATGAACGGCATGGTGCCGCCATCAAGCAAGCGGCAGTGACCCGCTCGCGAGCTCAGTGCGGGGTGATGCTGCGTGCGGGATTGCTCGGCAGCTGATTCGTGACTCCGGGCTGGCTCGCCTGAAGCTGCGCCAGTACGAGCGCCGTGTATCGCTGCGCGTCCGAAACGCGCTGCAGCTCGAGCGTCACCGACTGCAGCGCGCGTGCGATCTCGGCGACGTGGCCGTTGTCGTTACTGGTCGACTCCGCGCCTCTGTACAGCCAGGGCCACTTACGCGAGCCATAGCGTGCGCCGAGCAGCCAGGCACCGGCGAGCGCGGCTCCCATCACCGCAGTACCGAGCGCGACGGAAAGGAGTCCCGTGAGCAGCGCGATTGTCGACTCGTCCATGGTCGCACTCCGTTGAGATGCCGTACTCTGTTTCGTACGTGGGCTTCGCCTCGGAGTTTCAGTCAGATGATTTCGCTGCCCACCTGCAGCTTCCGCCGCGCGGATTCGAGAATGCCCACGCCCACGAGGTTCGCGATCACGATCACGAGCGAGATCTTCGCCGCGAACACCGCGACGCTCTCCACCTTGATGATCGGGAACACCGCCAGCACCACGTAGAGCACGGTCATCGCGAGACCGGATGCCGAGGCGAGACGTAACCAGAGCGGTGGCCGTGGCGCGACGCCACGCAGGCCGAAGAGCGGAATCGCAAACATCACGACGTACGTCAGCGCATAGAACATTCCGCTCGCGTTGAAGAGCAGCTGAAATGCTTCCGCTTGACCCACGCCCACGAGGCTCAGCAGCGCGATGCCGAATGCGCAGACCCCAACGAGCACGATCGAGTTCACGGGCGTGCGATACTTCGCGTGGAGGCGGCTGAACCAGGGCGGCAGCAGCCGGTCCCACCCTGCCACCATCGGCAGCCGGGCTACCGCGGTGAAGGCGACGTTCGTCTGCGCCACACGCATCGCCAGCGTCAGCAGGATCGCGATCGTGACGAGCTGTCCGGCGATGCCGAGCGGGCCGAAGCCGGCGCGCAGTACCTGCGGAAGCGGGCCCACGAGATCGATTTGGTCCGCCGGAATGTATGCCACGACGGTACTCGTGCCGAGCACGAACATGAGCGCGATGATCGGCGCGGCGATGAGCACGGAGCGCCGTACCGATCTGGCCGGCGCTCTGGTCTCACCGGCGAGAATGGCGACGTACTCGAATCCGCCGAGCGCGCCGAAACCCAGCTTGCCGAGGATGTTGAGGTTGAGCAGCGAGAACGAGGGCACCCTCGTGCGCAGCGGATGGTACTCGCGGAGATGGCCGGTATACAGTCCGATCAGCGGCATCGCGAGCAGCGCGCCGAACACGACGAGCATCACAATGCCACCAACGTTGTGCACCCATTTGCCCACCGACAATCCGATCACCGAGGCCAGGATCATCAGCCCGAGAAGAACCGCCGTCGCGAGCGCGACGAACCAGCTGCTGGTGGTCATCCACGACGCACTGGGACCGAGCGCATACGAGAGATAGGTGGCGCACTCGAGCCCGATCTCCGACGTGTGCACGATCACGTAGAGCCAGAGATTCCACGCGAGCAGAAAGCCGATCGTGCCGTTGAAGCCGAGTTTCGCCCACTGATAAAGCCCGCCTTCGAGCGGCATCAGCCGGCTGAGATACATCACTACGGCAGCGGAGGGGAGATAGAAGAGCACGAGCGCGAGCAGCCAGAAGATGACGTGCGCCGGTCCGAGCTTTCCGGCGACGCCGATCCACGAAAGCCCGACGATGAACAGGATCTGCGTGAGCACGAGATCGCGAACGCCGAGCTCTTTCTTGAGAGTCGCGCTGTGCGCCTCGACTTGCGCCTCGGCCTGTGCGAGCTCGGTCGTTGCCGATTCGGGCGCCGTCGCGGGCTCTGTCATCTGCGCGTCTCGCCGAGGATCTCCCACCAGCGCGCCCACGCCTCGAGCCCTTCGTGCAGACGGTGCACGCGAAAGAATTCGTTCGGCGCGTGATAGTCTTCGTCCGCCGTGGAGAACGAAAAGAACACCGTGTCCAATCCCATGTGGCGCTGAAACAGCTCCGAGATCGGAACCGTGCCGCCCATGCGCACGATCAACGGATGCACGCCATACACGGCATACAGCGCGGCGTCGGCCGCTTCGAGCGCAAAGTGCCCCGTCTCGATGTGCGCCGCACGTGCTCCGTGCTCGTCGGGTGTGATAACCATGCGCGTGCCTGGTGGCACGTGGCTCTCGAGATGTCGAGTGACGAGCTCGATGATCTCCGAAGGAACCTGGTCGGGCACGAGCCGACAGGTGATCTTCGTGTGCGCCTCGGAAGGAATGACAGTCTTCTGCCCGTGGCCGGTGTAGCCGCCCCACATTCCGTTCACTTCGAGCGTGGGGCGCGTCCACTGCCGCTCGAGCGTGGTATATCCCTGCTCGCCGAATGCCGCGGGCGCTCCCACCTGCGCGAGATATTTCGTCTCATCGAAGGGAAGGGCGGCAATCGCTTCGCGCTCGCCCGCCGTGAGCTCGCGCACGCGATCATAGAATCCCGCAACGGCAACGCGGCCATGTGCGTCGTGCAGGGATGCGATCAGCGCTGCCATCGCGTGTAGCGGATTCGCGACGCCGCCGCCGTGCCGCCCCGAGTGGAGATCCTTCGACGCGGCAGTGAGCGTGAGCTCGAGACCGACGAGCCCACGACTCGACACGGTGAGCGATGGCTCATCGATGCGCCACATCGCGCCGTCTGCCGACAGCACGACGTCCGCCGCGAGCAGCTTTGTATTGTCGCGGATGAACGCATCGAGATTGGCGCTACCGATCTCCTCCTCACCCTCGAACATGCATTTGACGTTGAGCGGCAAGCTGTCGGCCACGGCGAAATACGATCGAGCCACCTCGATTGGGATCAGCATCGGTCCCTTGTCGTCCGACACGCCGCGCGCGTAGAGCCGCCCGTCGCGAAGCGATGGAGTGAACGGCGGGCTGCTCCACTTCTCGAGAGGGTCTGCCGGTTGCACGTCGTAGTGGCCGTATACGAGCACCGTCAGCTTGCCGGGTGCGCCAAGCCATTCGGCGTAGATGACGGGATTGCCGGGAGTCTCGATGGTGCGCACGGTGAACGGGCCCGCAGATTCGAGCGCGTGCGCCACCCAGCTGGCCGCTGCGCGCATGTCCCCGGCGTGCGCGGGATCGGTGCTCACACTCGGAATCGCGGCAAAGTCGATGAGCTTCCCCAGGATGCGACCGTGATTCGACGCGAGATGCTCGAGCACCGGATCCACCGCCGTCACTTGCCGCCGTCCACGGAGAGCACCTGTCCGGTGATCCAGCGCGCGTAGTCGGATGCGAAGAAGAGCACTGCATGCGCGATGTCGTCCGGCGCTCCGAGCCGCTTGAGCGCGATGCTCTCGACGAGAGCGCGTTGCCCCGCTTCGCCGTATGAATCCCACTGGCGTTCGGTGGTCGGATTGGAGCGCACGAATCCCGGTGCGACGTTGTTCACGGTGATTCCCCACGGGCCCAGCTCGTGGGCGAGCTGTCGCGTGAGCCCGATCGGCGCCGCTTTCGCCGACGCGTAGGCCTGGATGCCCGTGAGACTGATCCCGAGCCCTGCGCCGCTCGAGATGTTGATGATGCTTCCCCTGCGCGCGACCTGCATGCTCGGCGCGACCGCCTGCGTGAGAAAGAACGCGCCGCTCACGTTGACATCGAAGATGGCCTGCCAGTCCTCGGGCGAGACATCCTCGAGTGGGCGCCCCACCTGGCCGAGCACGCCCCCGGCGTTGTTGACGAGGATGTCGATGCGGCCTGTGGCCGACATCACGTCATCCGCGAGCTCGACCGCCGCCATCTTGTCGCGGATATCGATAATTCGCGGGACGCACGCGCCACCTATCGTTTCGCACAGTCGCTGAGTCTCGCGCAGCTCGTCTTCGAGAACGTCGCACGCCCACACTCGCGCTCCGAGTCGCGCGAGCGCCACGCAGATTGCGCGGCCGAAGCCGTGCGCGGCGCCGGTGACGATCGCGGACTTGCCGCGGAAGTCAATGTTCATTGATGGGCCGCATTCGGGATGATCGCCGCGAGCGCGTCGAGTGTGTCGAGCGACTGCGCACGCGCGCCGCTCTCGATTTCGTGAATCAGCTCGACGAGCCTGGCCGTGAGCGGAGCTTGCACGCCCGCCTGTTTGCCGAGCATAACGATGATCCCGAGCTGCGCATCCACTTCCGTGGGGCGTTTGCGCACGGCGAGATCGCGCCAGATCCCGCTGTGCGTCTTCACGGATTTCCGATTGTGCGCCACGAGCTGGTCGAGCGAACGCTCGGCGGCTCCCGCGGGCGCCAGCGGCAGATACGATGCGGGATCGAATCCGTCGAATCCCTCGGGGCTCACGCCGCGCGCCTGCGCCACCGCGAGAATCTCCCGCGCGAGCGCGATGTGGAGCTCGCGGTACCCGGGCATCGCGAGTGCGTCGGCGATCGACTCGTTGGTGAGCGCCGTCGCGAACAGCATCGCGCCGTACGCCTCCTTGCCCCAGAGAAAGCCCCAGATGTTCGACGTGACGATCGCGCGCGCATCGAAGTCGAGCCATGCCGCACGGATCGCCTCGACTCGCGGCGTGATGCGTCCGTCGATCTCACCCACAACCACGGCGCCGCGGCCACCATGGAGGATCACGCCCGGCTCGATGTAGTCTGCGCCGAAGTTCACGAACGCCCCCACCGTTCGCTTGGCGCCCACGACGTCTGCAATGGCGAGCTCGTTGAGCCCGTTCTGCGCCGAGACCACGCAACCGCTGGCGCTCAGATATGGACGCAGCGCGCGCGCCGCGCTCTCGGTGTGGTGCGCCTTGGTGGCGAGCACGATGGTATCCCATTCGCCGCGCAGCGCGTCCGGTGTGAAGGCGGGCACGCGCGCAATGAAGTCGGCGATCGGGCCCGTAATGTGGAGCCCCGTATGGTTGATCGCGTCGACGTGCTCCCGCACGTTGTCGACGAGCGTGATGTCATGGCCCGCTCGCGCGAGATGCGCGCCCATCGTGCCGCCGATCGCGCCCGCACCCCAGATGAGAAATCGCATCGTCAATGGCGCTGCGGCTGTGCGTCTCCCCAGGAGCCATCGAGCACGCTCCGGGTTTCCTCGACTGCAATCTTCCAGATGGCGAGCATGTCCTCATCGATGCGCTGATGCAGCCCGCCGAAGTTGCCGTCGCCAAGGTAGGTGCGGAGGGCGACGGGGTCGAGCGTGCGGACCTTGTCGTGATCGACCATCGCACGCTGTTCCTTCGGAAGCTCGACTCCCGGCAACCGCGTCCACGGGAAATTCTCCATCCAGGATCCGTGCGAGGCGACCGGATCGGTTGCCTGCACTTTCGCCCACGTATTCGGTGCGTTCCACCAGTTGTAGAAGATGACACGACAATCCGGATGATCCGCCGTCCACTCCTGCGCGTACTGCTGTACCGCGCCGTTGCCGCCGTGCCCGTTCACGATCAGGATGCGACGAAAGCCCGAGTGCGCCATGCTGTCCAGGATGTCGCGCACCACGTTGAGATGCGTTTTGACGCGCAGCGAGATCGAGCCCGGGAACTCCCGGAAGTAGGGCGTCACACCGTACGGCAGCACGGGAAACACCGGCACGCCCAGCGGCTCCGCCGCCTCGGCCGCCACGCGCTCGGGCAGAATGCAGTCGACCGTGAGGCGCAGATGGCTGTGCTGCTCGGTGCTGCCGAGCGGGAGCACGGCGCGGTCATCGTGCGCGAGATACGCCTCCACCTGCATCCAGTTCATGTCGCTGATTCGCACGGCCGACATTACTCCGTTGACGGGTCCGCGACAACATACGCGATCGCACCGCCGGTGGCACTACACTGAAGCGCGAGAGATGCTGGCGCCGAGTTGGTGCAGAGCGCATCCTCCTGAGCGGTCCAGCTTCGCATGCATCGTCACTTGTCTTCCAACCCACGTTCATGCTCCTTCACTTCTTCAGGCTCCGATTCCGCGGGCGGGCGTCCATCGCAATTCTCGCTGTCGTTCCGGCGCTCGCGTGCACGTCTCGCTCACATACGCCCACGCTCGCGGGCGACTGGGACGCGTACGTCGCGCTCGGCTCGACCACCCGCAGCGGCTTCGAGGGATGGCGCCGCATGGGATTCGCTCACTTCGACGCGAACGACTCGAGCGCCTCGGGCTCGATTCGCAGGCGCACGGGTGAGACGACGCTCGATGTGCAGCATGTCGTTTCGCACGGCGACTCCGTGGTGTTCGCCAACGACAGCCAATCGTTGGCGGCGGCCTGGCACGGTGACACGCTCACGGGAGAGCTCTTTGCTGCGGGCGAGCCGGCCGGTCGCCGCATTCGCCTCGTGCGTCGTGCAACGCCATTTGCGGTGGAACAGCCGTACCTGCTCTGGCCAGGCGCCGTGTCGGATTCGCAATACGCGGTGACGGAGGACACACTCGTCTTCATGCGCACGCGCGACGGCGCGCGCCTCGCATCGTACGTGGCGCGACCGGTGGGAAAGGGTCCGTTCGGAGTCGTCCTGCAGCGCACGCCGTACACTCGCATCCTTCATCCCGCGGGCCGCTATTGGGCATCGCGCGGCTACATCTTCGTCGCGCAACACGTGCGCGGCCGCGATGTGTCGGACGGCAACAATTTCGGCGACTATGACACCGACGTGAGCGATGGCTACGACGCCGTCGAGTGGGCGGCGCGCCTGCCCGGCGCAAATGGGCGCGTCGGTCTGATCGGGCACTCCGATGAGGGACGGCTCGCGTGGTACGCGGCCGTGAGTGCGCCGCCGCATCTCGCGGCAATCGCACCGTCCGCTGCAACGAGCGATCCGTGGCGCATCGTCCCCTACGAGGATATGGTGTTCTCGCCGATCAACGTGGACTGGGCGTGTCTCATGCGCGCGCGCACGCTGGAGAACACCAGTGAGCTCGACATCGGTCCGGCACTCGAGCATCTGCCGTTGAGCGATCTCCCGCAGCGGCTTGGCTGCGGCGACGTTCCGCTCTGGGATCGGTGGCTCGCGCATCCCACGCTCGACGCGTATTGGCGCGCGCACGCGGTGACGACGAACATCGCGAAGCTGAGAGCACCCGTGCTGCAGATCTCGGGCTGGTACGACGACTCGCGCGGGCCGATCGATTACACGAATGCGTTGCTCGCCGTGCCCGGACATCCCTACATGCGGCTCGTGATGGGCCCCGGGGCGCACAAGGGAGTCGACTATGTGGCGGGTGAGTTCGGGCCGCAGTCTCGCGTCGAAACCCGCCGCCTCCAGCTCCGCTGGTTCGATCACTACCTGCTCGGTAAGGACAACGGCGTCGACCGCGAGAAGCCGGTGGACATCTTCGTGTTCGGCGACAACGTGTGGCGCAGGGAAGATGCGTGGCCGCTCGCGCGCGCCGTTCCGACGAAGTGGTACATGACGTCGGCAGGTCACGCGAACACGAGCGCGGGCGACGGCGTGCTCGACACGATGCCGCCGAGCGGTGCGATGGCGGACACGTTCAGCTACGATCCGGCGAAGCCGACGCCCTTTCTGATCGATTCGCGCGAGCTCGAAACGTCGCTCAACGAGGACTACACGGGGATCAACGCATCGCGCCGCGACGAGCTCGTGTTCACGTCCACGCCGCTCACGAAACCGATCGAGGTGACAGGCCCGATGTCCGCGACCTTGTGGGCCGCGAGCGACGCGAAGGACACCGACTGGATCGTGATGCTGCTCGACGTGTCCCCTGATGGCCATGCGCAGCGCGTGCAGGACGGCATCGCGCGGGCGCGCTTCCGAAAGGGCTTCGACAAGGAAGTGCTGCTCACTCCCGGCAGCGTGGAGAAGTACGACATCGATCTCTGGTTCACCTCGCGCGTGTTCGAACCGGGGCATCGCATTCGTGTGAGCGTGTCGTCGGCGCTCTTTCCGAAGTATGATCGGAATCTGAACACGGGCGGGAACAACGAGCGTGACAGCACATTCGTGCTGGCGCATCAGCGGCTCGTGCACGATGCGGGGCATCCGAGCCAGGTCGTGTTGCCGGTGGTGCCGAGATAGTCTCTTCGGATCACCCCTCGATTCGATGTAACCCTGGAACGGCGGGTAGTCGCGCCGCCTCCCCACTAATTAAGAAAACAGGTACGAAGGGTCGAGCGCTGACGCGTTCTGACTGAGCTCGATCCAGCGCTGTCATCGCTGGAGAAGAGAACTTTGTACCGTCGGGGAAAAGCCGACCGTATTTCAGTCATTATCCGACAGACGCGATTGGACTGGCGGACAACCTTGATTGAGCACGCGCTTGCAGCGTGGCTCCTCCCGCGCGAGTGCTCGTGATGCACAGCGAGTGCAGCCGAGGCGGTGCGCAGATGCAACGACAATCAAGGAGACGGACATGCCATTCCTGAATCGCCATGTGGCCGCAGCCTTCATGGCAACCATGCTGCTCGCGGCGCCGCAACTGCTGGCGCAGAGCAAAGCGCATCTGATCGTCGTGAAGATGGTCGATGCGCCGAACGCGCAGTTCGCGTTCCAGCCATCGGAGGTCGCCGCACAGCCGGGCGACACGGTTCGCTTCGTTCAGGCGAGTACCGCTCCACACGACGTCGCATTTCGGAAACGTCCGAAGAACGCGAAGCTGGGCTCCGCCGCTACGGGTCCCTATCTCGTCACACCGGGCCAGACATACGATCTCGTCATTGACAGCCGCTTTCCGGACGGCGTCTACGACTTCGTGTGCGATCCTCACGAGGGCGCCGGAATGCACGGAACCCTCGCCGTTGGCTCGAGCAGCAAATAGCACGCGGACGCTTCCTTCACACAGAGGCTACAGAATGAACTGCATCGAGAGGTGGCTGTCATCACACGGCGTGCGGATCACTCTGGCCTCCGTGTGCGTGACACTCGCAAGCGCGCCCTTTGCATCCGCGCGCGCCGAGACGATTCCGCGTGACTCGCTGGTCCCCTACCTGGATGCGCGCAGGATCGTTCTTCCGGCGAACGCCGAGCTTCGAGCACTGCGAGCGCGACGGATACCCTCGTTCTCACGACAGACGAAGCTCGCGTGCAGCGTGTGTCATTACGGCTTCCCGCAGCTGACGCCCTTCGGGAGGATGTTCAAGTTGAACGGCTATACGCTGACCGGGTTGGCGACCATCAACGCCGGAGATACGGCGAAGCCGACGTTGGAGCTGGCACCGCTGCCGCCAGCTTCCGCAATGGCGGTCATATCGCTGACGAACACGAAGAAGGCGCAACCGGGCACGCAGAACAACACAGCGGTGTTCCCTGATCAGCTGAGCGTCTTCCTGGCGGGGGAGGTCACGCCGAAATTCGGTGCCTTCGTGCAGCTCACCTATGCGGCACCGGACGGCAGCATCGGTCTGGACAACACGGAATTTCGATTCGCGAATCGCGCGCATCTCTTCTCGAGCGAGCTCCTGTACGGTGTCACCCTGCACAACAACCCGACCATGCAGGACGTGTGGAACACGGTTCCCGCGTGGGGATTCCCGTTCATCGGATCGTCGGCCGCGCCTACTCCGGCGGCCGGTGCGATCGTCGATGGCGCCCTCGGTCAGCAGGTGGTCGGACTCGGCGCCTACGGGCTCTGGAACAAGCTCGTGTACACCGAATTCACAGCCTATCGATCTGCTCAGCAAGGCGCATCGGTGCCGGCCGGGTCGGACGCGAGCGGCGTCGCGCACAATGTCATTCCGTACTGGCGCGTGGCACTCCAGCACCAGTTCGGTCCGAACTATTTCATGATCGGGACGTACGGACTCTCCGCGCATCTCTTCCCCAGTGGCGTGAGTGGTACCACGGATCGATACACCGATCTTGCCGGTGATCTCCAGTTCGAGCGACAGGTCCAGAAGGGCGTGGCGGTGCTCCGGTCTACTTACATTCACGAGTCGCAACACCTCGATGCGCTCGCCACCGGCGATGAACCGGGAGCGGCGAATCTGCAGAATACGCTGAAGGTGTTCCGCGCCAATGCCTCGTACATGCCATCCACACGTTTCAACTTCACGGCGGGCTACTTCAACACCAGCGGTACCAGCGACGCGATCCTCTATCCGGCGGATCCCCTCACCGGCAGCGCCAACGGCAGTCCAAACTCGTCCGGCGCTCTCGCCGAGATCGACTTCAACGCCTGGCAAAACGTCCGTCTCGGAGCACAATACGTGGCATACGGGAAATTCAACGGGGCCTCGCAGTCGTACGACGGAACGGGGCGGAACGCGTCCGACAACAACACGCTCTATCTCTTCACCTGGCTGGCCTTCTAGACGCACGGCTGCTCAACCTCATCTCGATCAACACGGGGTGTACCATGCCTGGAGTTCTGCTTGCCACTCATGGCGCGACGACCGCCGACGGGGCCGTTCGAATCGCCGCCCTGCTCGCGGACAGAAAGCACACAACCCTCAACGCCATCTGCGTGCAGGAGCCGCTCCGCGTCTACGATGGCGGTTACGAAGCGCTGTACGTTCCATCACTGGAAGAGGAGGAGGCGGTGCGCGCATCCATGCGCAGCGCGGTGAACGAGCAGCTCGCGCGATGCGGCGTCACGTGCTCGCTTCAGGTTCGATCCGGAATTCCATCCACTACGATCGCGAACGCGGCACAGGAGCTGGGAGCCGACCTGATCGTGCTCGGGCTCGGCCGTCACGATCTTCTCGAGCGCGTGCTCGGAAATGAAACGGCGCTCCAGCTGGTTCAACTGGCGAGTGCGCCCGTGCTTGCAGTCCCGCAGGAGATGCAGTCGCTGCCACATCATATTCTCGCAGCTTCGGACTTTTCTCCCACGAGCATCGCGAGCGTGAAAAGAACGGCACGATGGCTCACCAGGGGCGACGTCCTCCACGTCGCATACGTTGCCGGCGAGTGGCGCGGCGGATACCCGATCGAGCAGCGCGTAAGTGCCGAGAGTTTCCTGGCGGCGCTTGCACGACAGATCGAGCCACCGGATGGTGTGGTCGTCGAGCTGTCGGTGGAGGAAGGAGATCCCGCCGTGCGACTTCTCGAGCTCGCCGCGAGACAAAAAGCGGACATGCTCGTGATGGGCAGCCATGGCTACGGGTTCTGGAAACGACTCACCATTGGCAGTGTCGCATCGAAGGTGATCCGGCTCGCCAATCTCGCCGTCTACGTTACACCGATTGGTTGTCTCGGCGCCCAGAGCACGCTCGCCACAGCACTGAGCGCGTCGACATCAGACGAGGCGGCAAGCGCTGGCTAAGCCCGCGCGGCTCGCAGTGCATTGAGTATCGCGATGACGTCTATGGCCTCCTGGAGCAGCGCACCGGCGGGTGCGCTGATCAGCCCCGTGGCCGCGAGCGCCATGGCGGCCCCGCTCAATCCAAGCCCGATCGTGAGACTTTGCCGAACGATGCGCATGGTCCGCCGGCCGATTCGGATCGCGACCGGAACGAGCGACAGCTCATCGGCCAGCACGACGATGCCTGCCGCCTCAGCGGTGATTCCGCCGCCATGCGCGGAGAGCGAAATTCCCGCGGTTGCTGCGGACATTGCGGGCGCGTCGTTGATGCCATCGCCGATCATGAGCACGCGCTCGCCCTCACTTTCGAGCTGACGAATGATTGCCGCCTTGTCCTGAGGTCGCAGATCAGCCCGGGCATCGGCGATTCCGAGCTCCTGGGCGATCTCCCGCACGTTGATCTCGTGGTCACCGGAGAGCAGCACGATCCGCCGAATGCCAAGGGCGGTCAGCTCGCGCACCACGGAACGCGCGTCGTGACGAAGGTG
>DASXQD010000487.1:0-2486 GCA_036493195.1 Gemmatimonadaceae bacterium
CTCCACAGGGAGATCTCAGATGTTCTGGAACAGATTTCTCGCCGGCGGAGTTGCCGCGCTTCTTTCGGCCTCGGCGATCACAGCGTGCAGCAGCGATAACAGCATCGCCGGCGCCAACCCGGTGGATCCGCTCTTCAAAACATATGTCGCGATCGGAAACAGCATCACGGCGGGCTATCAGTCGGGCGGCATCAACGACTCGACCCAGATGCAGAGCTACGCCGTACTGCTCGCCCATTCTCTCAATACGGGTTTTCGTGTTCCGCTGCTCAACCGGCCGGGATGCCCGCCTCCGGTGGACAATTTTCTCACCCAGCATCGCGTCGGCGGTCTGACGGCAGGGGATTGCGCGCTTCGCACGCCGACACCGACACCCGGTGCGCTCAACAACGTGGCCGTTCCCGGCGCAACCTCGCTCTCGCCCACTGGGGCCGTTCCAGGGCCCGATACGCTCGTCGAAAATGCGCTCACCACGCTCATTCTCGGCGGCGAAACACAGGCGCAGCGCGCGGCGGAGGCGCAGCCCACGTTCGTCAGCGTCTGGATCGGTAACAACGACGTGCTGAACGCGTCCCTCACGGGAATACTTCCGGCCACGCCGGGCATCTCGAACGGCGTCACTGCTCTCCCTGCATTCACGACCAACTACAAGAGTCTCGTGAAGGCGCTGAAGGCCGTCCCGTCGATCCGGGGCGGTGTGCTGATCGGCGTGGTGAACACGGCGAACGTGCCGCTGCTCTTTCCGGCATCGACGCTTTTCAATCCAACGATAAAGGGCGCGTTCGATCAGGTCGCTGGACCCACGACCATCGATCCGGCCACATGTTCACCGAGCACCACGTCTCTCATCAATTTTCAGCTCGCAGCGGCCATTCGCGCGCACACTCATCCGCCCACCGTTTACTGCGAGGCGCTGCCCGCCCCCTTTCAGCCGCTCGGCGATGTGTACGTACTCGATGCGACAGAGCAGGCGGCTGTGACCGATACCGTGACCGCGTACAACACGCTCATTGCGGCCGAGGCTGACACGCTTGGCTTTGCGTATTACGATCCGAATCCCGCGCTCGTGGCGCTCAGGACCTCGACCGCTGTGCCGATTTTCCCGGATCTGGCGGATCCTACGGCAGCCTTCGGAATATATTTCTCCCTCGATGGCGTACATCCGGCCGCGGCTGCACACGTCTTGCTTGCGAACAACATCATCGACGCGATCAACGCCAAGTACGGCACGAACGTACCACATACGCAGTGATCACGCGGACCTGATGCGAGTTGCGGAGCGCACCGGCATCTCGCGGGCGCTCCGTTTCGCATCCGGCCGAGGAGGACGCGCGAGTGAGTGAGCAGTCGAATTCGCCTGCGCAGGAATGGAGCGCCGAGAGTTATGCGCGGAATGCGCGATTCGTGGCGGACCTGGGTGAGCCCGTGGTCGATTGGCTCGATGCGAAACCCGGAGAGCGCGTGCTCGACATCGGGTGCGGCGACGGCGCACTCACCGCATCCATCGTGGCGCGTGGAGCAGATGTGGTCGGGATCGACAGCTCGCGTGCGCTGATCGAGGCTGCGCGCGCACGAGGCATAGACGCGCACATGATGGACGTGTACGCACTTCCATTTCGTGACGAGTTCGACGCAGCGTTCTCGAACGCCGCGCTCCACTGGATGCGCGAGACCGATCTCGCGCTCGCCAGCGTTGCCCGGGCGCTCAAGCCCGGAGGCCGATTCGTGGGCGAGATGGGCGCGCACGGAAACGTCGCGGCGATCACGACCGCGATTCTCGCGGTGCTTCGGGCGCACGGAATCGACGGCGAAGCGCGCTGGCCCTGGTACTTTCCCACGCCAGTCGAATATGCGGAGCGACTCGAGACGCATCGTTTCGTCGTGCTCCGCATGGCGTTGATTCCGCGTCCCACGCCGCTACCAACAGGGATGCGCGGCTGGCTCGACACATTCGCCAATCCGTTTCTCGTTGGTGTGAGCGATGACGAGCGCGAAGCGATTCTCGAGCAGGTGACGTCGCTGTTGGCTCCCAGCCTGCGCGGACGAACGGGAGCGTGGACAGCGGACTATGTGCGGCTGCGCTTCGCGGCCCAGCTCGAGCGCTGAGTCCCCGCTGAGCTGCGCGCGCGGCCGCGCGCGGTCACTTGTTAGCGACTCCGCGGTCTCATAACTTCGACCCTGTCGCGGGAATAGCTCAGTTGGTAGAGCACAACCTTGCCAAGGTTGGGGTCGCGGGTTCGAGTCCCGTTTCCCGCTTGGATCATTGGCACCCGGATTCGATGTCCGGCGCGCATTCGCGGGCCGAGGAGCACATGCACCAACGCAGTGAGCTCCGCGGCAAGCTGCAAGCCGCTCTCGGTGACTCGTACGAGCTGCAGGACGCACTGGCCACGGGCGGCATGGCCACCGTGTTCCTGGCGAGGGAGACCAGGACCGATCGCCCGGTCGCGATCAAGGTGCTGCACCCCGAGCTGTCGAGAAGCGTC
>DASXQD010000488.1:0-5267 GCA_036493195.1 Gemmatimonadaceae bacterium
GGGCCGTTGCGCTGTTTCGCAATGATCAGCTCGGCGAGTCCTTCGATTGGCGTACCGTCGGGGAGCGCGCGTGGATTGCCCTGTTCGTCGTACGCGTTCTCGTACATCTCCTGGCGGTAAATGAACATCACGAGATCGGCGTCCTGCTCGATGGCGCCCGATTCGCGGAGATCGGAGAGTTGCGGGCGGTGGTCGCCCGCGCGCTGCTCGGGCGCGCGCGACAGTTGCGAGAGCGCGATCACGGGGACGGCGAGCTCCTTCGCCAGCGCCTTGAGTGAGCGCGAGATCTGGCTGATCTCCTGCTGCCTGCTCTCGGAGCTCGAGGGTCCCTGGATGAGCTGGAGATAGTCGACGACGACCATGCCGATGTCCTGATCGGCCTTGAGGCGGCGTGCCTTGGAGCGAATCTCGAGGAGCGAGATGCCCGCGGAGTCATCGATCCAGATCGGCGCGCCGCTCAGAATTCCAGCCGCGCGCGCGAGGCGCGAATAGTCTTCATCGCGCAGCAGTCCCTTGCGCATCTTCTGCGCATCGACGCGCCCCTCGGCGGTGAGCATGCGCTGAACGAGCGACTCCTTGCTCATCTCGAGCGAGAACACCGCGACGGGCACGTTCTTCTCGATCGCGGCATATTGCGCGATGTTGAGCACGAGCGCGGTCTTTCCCATCGAGGGGCGCGCGGCGACGATGACTAGATCGGCAGGCTGAAATCCGGACGTGAGCTCGTCGAGATCGGTGAAGCCGCTCGCGACGCCGGTGATCGTCTTGCCGCCGCGCTGCAGCGCCTCGATGCGCTCCATCGTCGGCCACATCAGCTCCTTCACGCGCGTGAACCCCTGCAGCCCGCGCTGCTGGCTCACCTGGAAAATCCTCTGCTCCGCATCGTCGAGCAGCTCTTCGGCGGTCGCGCGGCCCTGGAACGCCTCGGTGATGATCGTCGTGGACGTCTCGATCAACCGACGGAGCAGCGCCTTCTCCTTCACGATCTTCGCGTGGTACTCGACGTTCGCCGCGGTGGGCACCGCGTCGATCAGCTCTCCGATGTACTCCTTGCCGCCGGACGCATCGAGCTCGCCGCGCCGATTGAGCTCATTCGCGAGCGTCACGGGATCGACGACCTCGTTGCGCTGAGAGATCGCGATCATCGCTCGAAAGATCCGGCGATGACGCTCGTCGTAAAACATCGTGTCATCGACATGCTCACCGGCACGGAGAATCGCATCCGTGTCCATGAGCATCGCCGCGATCACCGCCTGCTCTGCCTCCGGAGCGCGGGGAGCGGTGCGATCGCGAAAGGGGTCACGCGCTTGCGCTGTCGAGGATTCTTCGAGCGAGCTGGACATCTTCCCATGTTGGCCGCTTCCACGCTGGATTGCGAAGCAGCGCGGCCGGATGATAGGTGACGATCACGGGAATGCCGTGATAGCGGTGAACCGAGCCACGCAGCTTACCGATCGACAGCTTGGTCTCGAGCAGCGACTGGGCGGCGAAGGTGCCGAGGGCGAGGATGACTTTCGGGGCCACGAGCTGTACCTGACGGACGAGATACGGGCGACACGCTGTCACCTCGTCCGGAAGCGGATTGCGGTTTCCCGGCGGCCGATGTTTCAGGACGTTGAGAATGAACACTTCTTCCCGCGACAAGTTAACCGCCTGAAGAATCTTCGTCAGTAGCTGGCCCGCCTGGCCGAAGAACGGGCGCCCTGTGGCGTCCTCCTGTGCGCCTGGAGCCTCACCGACGCACATGAAGTCCGCGTGCGGGTTGCCTTCGCCGGGCACCGCATTGATGGCCGTTTTGTACAGATCGCAGCGGGTGCAGCGGCGAATGAGCTCCGCCAGCTGGTCGAGGTCGGCCGCCGCGCCAATCTCTCCCGGCACGCGCTCCATCTCGGCGGAGCCCACCACGAGCCCGGGTGGTGCCGGCACGAGCGGCGCGAGGGAAGGTGCAGGTTCCGGCTCCGCTGCGACCTGCTCGGCGAACGGCGCGGAGCGCGCGGGGCGCGGGACTGGCAGATCGTCCGCACGAATGGGATTTGGCGCGCGCGGGGGCTCGGGCGCGACACCGCTCGCGCGAAGGGACTCGCGCCATCCTGCGGACGCCGGCTCGCCCGGGGTGCGCGTTCCTTCTGCTTCGGCGACGATCGGCTTCGCGCGCTCCACCGACTCGCGGCTCCCGCGCTTGATGCCGACGAGCTTCATGACCTCCTCCACCGAGAGGCCATCGAGCACCAGCTCCGTCTCGCCCATCTCACGCCGCTGCTCGAGGTAGCGCCTGAGCAGATCCTCAGCCTTCACCGGGAAGGCGCCGCTACGTGGCGCATGCGATCGAGCACGCGGTCGAGAATGATGTCGGCGATCTCGCGCTTGAGCATGAGTGGGATCTCCTCCTCGCTCCCATCGCGCGAGAGGATCGTCACGCGATTCGTCTCGACGCCGATGCCTGCGTCGGGCTCGAGCGCATCGTTGAGCACGATCATGTCGAGCGACTTCGATTCGAGCTTTCGTCGCGCGTTCGCCACGCCATCGTGGCTCTCGAGCGCGAAGCCCACGCGTACGGCGCCCGCGCGCATGTGAGGCACACTCTCGCGAAGAATGTCCGGAGTTGGCGCGAGCTCGATGGTCGGCGCGCTCGCGCCCTTCTTGATCTTTGCGCTCGCGGGGGCCGCGGCGTGGAAGTCAGCCGGCGCCGCGGCCATCACGAGCACATCGGCGGTGCCCGCGGCCGCATTGACCGCATCCGACATCTCCTGCGTAGTCTCCACGCGCACGACGCGCGGTCCCACCGGCGCCGGCACCTCGAGCGGACCCGCGATCAGCGTGACGCTCGCGCCACGCCGCCATGCCGCCGCCGCGAGCGCGACTCCCATGCGCCCGCTGCTGCGATTCGAGAGCACGCGCACCGGATCGACGCGCTCGCGCGTGGGTCCGGCGGTGACCACGACGTTGCGTCCGGCAAACGAGGCGTCGTCGAGCAGCCGCGCGACGTGAGCCACGATCGTCTCCGGCTCGGGCATGCGGCCTTCGCCGCTTCCTTCGCCTGCCGCCAGCGCGCCGATCTCGGGATCGAGCACCGCGTACCCGATCTCGCGCAAATGTCTTGAATTCAAGCGAGTTTGCGGATGCGCCCACATGCGGTCGTTCATCGCGGGCACCAGAAGCACACGCGCTTCGGTGGCGAGCAGAATGGCGGCGAGCAGATCGTCCGCGCGCCCGTGCGCGGCACGAGCGCAGAAGTCCGCGGTGGCCGGCGCAACGACGACCGCGTGCGCCGAGCGCGCGAGCTTGATGTGATCGAGCGCGTGCTCCTGCGCGATCAGCGCGGTGTGCACGGGGCGGCCCGTGAGCGCCTCGAAGGTGAGTGGCGAAATGAACTCGGTGGCGGCCCGCGTCATCACCACGTCGACGGCCGCGCCCTCCTGCGAAAGGAGGCGCGCGAGCCACGCCGACTTGTAGCTCGCAATCCCGCCCGTGACGCCCAGCAGGATGCGGCGGCCTTCGAACGGTCTCACGGATGTGCCGCTGTTAGCGGCCGCGCCGAGGCACGACGTGGTACTTGATCGACTCCTCGCTCGTGAGCTCTTCGAGCGCACGCGTGGTGAGCTTCTTCTCGTGAATGTCCGAGCTCATGCGCGGAAACTCGTTGAGAATGCGCGCGTACTTGGCCGCTACCAACACGCCCAGGTACTTGTTGGCCGCGTGCTTCGCGACGTCGATCGGGGTGAAAACCTGCATCTAGCGCTCCTCGCTGTGAGTGTCCAGCTCCAATTCCAGCCGCTCGATGATCGAGCGAACATCGCGTTCCACGTTCTGCAACCGCTCTCGCCGCAACCCCTCGGCATCGATGATCTGCGACACGCTCGTTGCGGCGCGGTCCTGATCGTCGTTCACGACTACGTATTGATACCGTTGCACGGCCTGCAGCTCGACCAGCGCGCTCTCGAGCCGCTTCTTGAGCGTTTCCCTCGTTTCGGTTCCCCGCCCGCGCAGCCGGTCCAGCAAGATCTCGCCGGAGGGCGGCAGCACGTACACCAGCACCGACTCCGGAAACGCACTCCGGAACTGCATCGCGCCCTGCACGTCGATATCCATGATGACGTGCTGCCCCAGCTTCAACACGCGCTCGACTTCCGAGCGCAACGTGCCGTACAGATTTCCGTGCACGGTCGCCCACTCCGCGAACTCTCCGCGCTGCTGCCGCGCGAGAAATTCGGTGGTGGACAAAAAGTAGTAGTCCTGCCCCTCCACTTCATCGTCGCGCGACGGTCGCGTGGTGCACGACACCGAGTATCCCACATCGCCGCGCATCTCGAGCAACCGCCGTGCGATCGTCGTCTTGCCTCCGCCGGACGGCGCCGACAGGATGACGGGGAACATCTTCATTCGATGTTCTCCACCTGCTCCGCGATACGTTCCAGCTCTTCCTTCACCGCCACGACATCGTGCAGCATGGCGGCGTCTCTCGATTTGCTGCCCGCGGTGTTCGCCTCGCGCAGCATTTCCTGCAACAGAAATCCGAGCCGCTTTCCGACCGGCTCCTTCTTACCACTCGCGAGCGTCTCGCGAAACGCCGATACGTGCGAGCGAAAGCGATCCACCTCCTCACTGACGTCGAGCCGGTCCGCGAGCAGCGCGATCTCCTGCGCGAGTCGCTGCTGATCCAGATCCACGCCGTTCGTCAGCTCGCGCACTGCCTTCCTCAACCGCTCACGCTCGGCCACGAGTCGCATCGGCGCTCGTTCAGCGATTCGGTCGAGCGCGGCTTCCACCACGGCGATCCGCTCCTCGAGCAGCGCGGCGAGTCGCGCACCCTCGACCTCGCGCATCTGCGTCAGCGCAGCGAGCGCTTCGTGGGCGAGCTGTTGCACCTCGCTCGCAGTGCCTGTGGCCTCCTGCTCCTGCGCGCTCGCGAGCACGTCGGGGAAGCGCAGAATCGTGGCTACATCTACCGGTCCATCGAGCCCATGCCGCTGCTGCAGCCCACGCAGCATCTCTGCATAGCGCGCGACCTTGTGCTCGTCGATCGCCTGGACGTCGCTCGCCGCGCGCTCGATTCGCGCGGTGGCAGTGACGTGCCCGCGCGCGACGCCTTTGCGCAGCTGCTCGCGCAACTCGCCTTCCCACTGGGAAAGCGCGTTCGGCAGCTTGATGCTGGGATTGAAAAAGCGGTGATTCACCGTTCGCAGCTCGAGCGTCACCTGCTGCGATCCGATTGGGCCCGCGGCGGCCCCGAAGCCCGTCATGCTTCGTATCATGTGGAAGCGTGTAAG
>DASXQD010000489.1:0-2702 GCA_036493195.1 Gemmatimonadaceae bacterium
GTGGATTTCTTCCCGCTCAGATCCGGATTCGGGAGCTCGAGCACGGCACGGTCGCCTTCCGGCGCCGTGACGGCGAGCACGCGCGGAGTGCCGCCATTCACCTGCAGCTCGTAGCCGTCGAGATAGCGGCAGTCGTGATAATACAGACCGAGACCATGCCTGCCACGAACCGGAACGCTGCCGTCCGGTGACATGAGAAAGAACACTCCCTCGCACTTGATCACCGTCGCATCTGCAATCGATGCGGTGAACGATGGTGCCACGTGCGAGAGCACCCGCTGCTTTCGCGCGAGCTTCGACTTTTCGGATTCTTTCTTCGGAGCGTTGCCGGATCGCTTCGCGGATCCGTGCGCAGCGTCATCCGCGCGCTTGGTTCGTCGCATCACACACGCAGGAAGGAGACAGAGCGAAGGGCTCGCCACGTGATAATTGCAAGGCGCGCGCCGCGATCGGCAGCTTTTCTATGGCCGAGCGCCAATCTCCTGCACCCGATAGCGAGCGGCGGCTGGAGCGTGGTGAGCGCTCCCGTACAGCTTGCCCACGAGCGCGCCGAATGCCAGGTGCGCCAACACGAACGTCACGATCACCCATGGACCGCGAAATTCCATGAACGCGCCCGGCGGGCCGATCCCCGAGTCGATCAATCGCGACGCGGGAACGAATCCCATCGCGAGCCCGGCGACGATCGCGTGCGGAACCGCGATCGCCAATCCGATCAGTGGGCCGGCGCGGCGCGTGACGAGCTCGAAGATCAGCGCGTACACGATGGCCGCGATGATCGCGATCGCCAGCTGTGCTGCCGCGCCGGCGAGCCACCCGATCGCATCCAGCCGCCCGGTGAGAACGACTCCGGTGAACATGCACAGATCGGAGTTCGCACCGGTGATCCAGCCGATCACACACATCGCGACCACGACGACAATGCAGCCTGCGATCCCCGCTGAAATAGCACGACCGAATCTCACGGCACGCTCTCCCGTTCACTGAGTGGAGTAGAGCAGCGATGCCGCGAGCTCCGGATCGCCGACGGGCATGGGCTGCTCGTGCGCGCGCCTCAGTGCCCACACACTCGAAGCCACGCCGCCCACGAGCAGGAGCGCACCGAGATCGAGCCAGTACCCACCGCCCCAATTCCTTCCATGCGGCGCGCTCGGCATGAGCATCCAGTAGATGTCCAGGTAATGCATCAGCAGCAGCCAGATGCCGAGGCACGTCATCGCGATCGGACTCCGCTTGATCTCGCGGATCAGGAGCGCGCAGAACGGAATCACGAAGTGCCCCGCCACGATCACGGCGCCGAGCGCGTACCAGCCGCCACGCATTCGCACGGAGTACCACACACGCTCTGCCGGTATTTCCGCACTCCAGATCACGATCAGCTGCGAGAAGCCGATGTAGACCCAGAAGAGCACGAAGGTCAGGAGCAGCTTGGCCAGCGCGTGCAGCTGATTCGCGCCCACCGCCTCCGGGAGCTCGCCGCGCCGTCGCGCGCGCACGGCGAGCACCGCCAGCAACGAGAGGGCGCCCACCATGGCGCCCGCGAAGTAGTCGACGCCGTAAATGGTGGAGTACCACGCCGGCGTGAGCGACATCATCCAGTCGAACGCCGCGAAGCTCGTCGTGAGCGCGAAGGCGGCGAGTCCGGCGGCGCTCAGCGTCGTGCTCCGCCGCTCGATCTCGATCGAGTCGCCGCGATCCTGCGCGAGCGACGTTCGGCGCAGCGCTTCGCCAAGCGCGATCCACGCGGCGAGATACGCGATCGAGCGGATGACGAAGAACGGAACGTTCAGGTACGCGCCCTTGGCGACGATCGCCTGTCGCACTTCGGGAGTGAGCGATGGAGCGTGAGCCGCCCACGGATACAGCACGTGCACGCCGAGGAGAATCGGGAGAACGAGCACGGCGAACACCGGCAGCGTCGCTACGACCTCCTCGGCCTGCCGGCGCAGCACCACGAACCACGTGGCACCGGTCACGCGCGCGATCATCACCATTGCGAGTGTTCCGAGCACCACCGCGAGACACGAGACGTAGGCGACGAGGTACGCCGCGGCCAGTCGGGTTGGATCGACGATGATGCCGATCCCGCACAGCACTGCGCCCAGCGTTGCGGCGATGGGCGGCAGGATCGCCGCGCGTGTCGAGGCGCTCACCGCTGCTGCTCCGCCGCGAGCGTCGAGTCGACGCTCCGAATGTCGATCGCGCGCAACGAGTCCTCGCGCTGCTCGGCTGTGGTGCTCTCGGAGCGCTGCAGCGCTTCGAGGTACGCCACTACTGCCCATCGCTCCTTCGTGGTCAGCTGCGGCGCGTACGGCGGCATTCGCCCGATTCCCCGCGTCGCGATGTTGAACACGAATCCGGGAGGCAGCCCCTGCATCGCGCCGCTCCGAAGCGACGGCGGCCTCGGCGCGCCCATGTTCGCTGCCACGATGCTCCCGCCGAAGCCGCCGGCTCCGTGACAGACGGCGCAGTACACGTCGAATTTCTGATGGCCGAGTGCGAGGAGAGCGGGCGTGACATCGATCGGCACCTGCGTGACCGGCTGTCCGTCGCGCGTGCCGCTGCCGATCGCGCCGCTGTCCGCCTCGCTCTCACGACTCATCGTGCCCGCGGGCGGGCTGCGCATCGGCTCATCGAGTGCCGCGCGCCCGCTCGGTGCGTGGGGCCCGTACGGCTCGTCGCGCTGCTGAATGCGCATCCGC
>DASXQD010000490.1:0-13678 GCA_036493195.1 Gemmatimonadaceae bacterium
GGACGATACGTGTGGTGCTGGCAGCTCGACGGCGCACCGCGTGCGATCGTCCAGGGTGGTGATCCGGGCACGGATGGCGATCCGAGCCTCACGTTCGTGCGCTACGTGCACCCGATGCAACTCCTCTCCGACGCATATCCAAAGTCACTGCAGCCAATCCCATGATTCGCAAGCTTCTCCGCACTTCCGCCGTGCTGGCGCTTGCCGCCGGCACGCTCTCGATCGACGTCGCCGCTCAACAGTCGACGAAGGAGGCGCAGTGGCCCGACACGGCATGGCGCCAGATCGGGCCAGCGTCCATCGGAGGGCGAGTATCCGCCATCGAGGCGGTCGCCGACGACCCGCGCGTCATCTTCGTGGGCGCGGCGAGCGGCGGTGTCTTTCGCAGCGTGAACAATGGTGTGACGTGGGAGCCCGTGTTCGATGCGGATGGAACGGCACTGTCGATCGGCGACATCGCGATCGCGCCGAGCGACCGAAACATCGTGTGGGTCGGCACGGGCGAGGCGAACAATCGGCAGACGTCCACCTGGGGAGATGGCGTCTATCGCTCTCTCGACGGCGGATCGACCTGGCGCAACATGGGGCTGCACGATACGCAGAGCATCGGCCGAGTGGTCATCGATCCGCGCAATCCGCAGATCGTATTCGTGGCGGCGGCAGGGCACCTGTTCGGACCCAACGAGCAGCGCGGGCTCTATCGCACTCGCGACGGCGGCGGGACGTGGCAGAAGGTGCTGGGGATCGATGCGAACACCGGGGTGATCGACGTCGCGCTCGCGCCCGACGGTCGCACGCTCTTCGCCGCTTCGTACGAACGGCGCCGGCGCGCGTTCGGATTCGTCGGTGGTGGACCCGCGAGCGCGATCTGGCGCTCGCTGGATGGCGGTGATACGTGGACGCGCCTGTCCAAGGGATTGCCCACCGGAAACACCGGACGGATAGGGCTCGCCATCGCCCCGAGCGATCCACGCGTCGTGTACGCCGTGATCGAGAATCGCGAGGGCGGTGTCTTCCGCTCCCTGGATGATGGTGCGACCTGGACGCGACAGAGCCGCATTAACGAGCGCGCGAGCTATTATGGACGGATCATCGTCGACCCGACGAACTCCGACCGCGTGTGGCTTCCGCTCACCACGCTGCATCGCTCGATCGATGCCGGAGTGACGTTCACCGAGGACTCGCTCTCGCTGAAAGTTCACCCCGACAATCACGCGCTCTGGATCGATCCGCATCATCCCGAGCACATGATGCTCGGCAATGATGGCGGGGTGTTCTTCACGTACGATGGCGCCCGGCACTGGGACTACGACAACAACCTGCCGATCGGTCAACTCTACGGCATCGCCGCCGACTCGAGAGATCCGTACTGGGTCTACGGCGGCCTGCAGGACCTCGGCACCTTCATGTTCGCCAGCGGAACGCATTCGCGCGGGGCGCTGACGGATGATCAGGCCACCTTCCTCGAGTATGGCGACGGGTTTCAGGTTGCAGTCGATCCGACCAATCCACGTCTGGTCTACAGCAACTCGCAGAATGGGCGCGGCTACGTGGACGATCTCGTCACGCATGAAGGGCGCCGCATTACGCCGGTCCCTGCCGACTCCACTCAGCGTTACCGGTTCAACTGGAATACCGCCATTCTGCTTTCTCCGAACGATCCGCACGAATACTTCTACGGCGCCAACAAGCTGTTGAAGACGACTGACTACGGCACCACCTGGAAGGAGATCAGCCCGGACCTCACGACGAACCAGCCCGATTGGAAGAAGCGGAGTCTCGGCGACGGAATTCCACTGCGTGACAGCACGACCCCGTCTCGCGATGACGGCACGGGCCAATTCGGAAACATCACGACCATCAGTGAGTCGCCGAAAAACGCCGGCACGCTGTACGTGGGCACCGACGATGGCAACGTGCAGATGACGACGGACGGAGGAGCGCACTGGACGAACATCACCTCGCGCTTTCACCTGAAAGCTCCTCGCTGGGTGAGTGCCGTCGTGGCGTCGCGCTTCGATCCACGAACGGCGTACGTGACGTTCGACGGTCATCGCGACGACGATCTCACGTCGTACGTGTTCAGGACGAGCGATGGCGGCGCGACCTGGACGTCGATCACGGGCGACCTCCCCGCCGGCGTGCCCGTGCGCACGCTCGCGGAAGATTCGCGGAATCCTGCCCTGCTCTTCGCCGGCACCGAGTTCGGGTTGTACTGGTCGTTCGACGGCGGGCACCACTGGCGGTTCCCCGGCGGGAGCCTGCCGCGGGTGATGGTGGATTGCATCCTCGTCAACGAGCGCACCAACGACCTGATACTCGGCACGTACGGACGCGGCGCGATCATTCTCGACGACATCCGTGCGCTCGAAGGCGAAACTCCGTCGGCGCCCGGGAGCGTGCGTCTCTTCCCGATGCGTGCCGCCACCGAGGTGTATCGGTGGCGCGATCAACCATTCGAGGGCGGTCGTCCGTACGCCGCGCCGAACACACCGGTCGGCGCGCTCATTACCTATTCGCTGGGTGACCCGCGGGCGGGCGACACCGCCACCGCGGTACACATCGTGGTACGCGCGCGCGATGGTGCCGTCGTGCGAGAAATGGCCGGACCCGGAGCTCCGGGAATGCACCGGGTGCTCTGGGATCTGCACACGGAGTTTCCATTTGTCCCGGCCGCCTCGGATTCGGGATACTACGGAGCGCCGGTCGCGCCGTACGTCGCGCCCGGTGAGTACACCGTGGCGATATCCGCACGAGGAACGACGGCTTCCGAGACCGTGCAGGTGCGCGCGGATTCCTCGGCGCTGACCACGCCGTCCGGACTCGCGGCACGCGCGCGCATGATGATGCAGATCGATTCGCTGAGTCACGCCTTTCACGATGGCAAGATCGCGCTCGCGGCGCTCGACACGGAGTTCACCCACGTGCGCGCGCTGCTCGCGCAATCTCCTAAAGTGCCGGCCACCGACAGCGCGGTGACTCGCATGGAGAAGACGCTGCGAGCGGTCCACGAATCCTTCAGCGAGGAATACGGAGCGCCAATCGGCAACGCCTTCGACCTGCTCGGCGGACTCGAAGGCTCGTCGGCTGCCCCGACCGAGTCGGAGCAGCGCACGCTCGACCTCTCGACCGCCCAGCTTCGCGGCACATTCGCGAAGTTGAATGAGCTCATCACGACCGAGATGCCGCATTTGCGCGAGGCGCTCACGCGCCAGGCGCCGCGCGCGATAGCACCGGTCAGGGCTCCATGACGAGCATGCGAGCGCACGGATGCACGGCAGCGAGCATCGCTGCCGTTCTCCTTGCGATCGCCTGGAAGACCAGCACTGCACAAGGCGAGATGTTGCCGCCGGATTCGACCGTCACGGTCGGCGCGCCGACGCCGGACTCATTGGCACGACTCGTCGCTGCACGCTTTGCTGCCGGCTCGCCCGAGTCGTTCGACAGTGTTTACGGAGACCCACTCGGCCGCGGTCTGGTCTACAGCTCGTCACAACGGCATTCGCAGAGGCGCGCCGAGTTGGCACGCGTGCTCGCGGCAGATTCAGCGCGAGCTGTCCTCCTGCTCACCGGCACGATCAGACCCAAAGTCCAAACCGATAGTGCGGTGGCCGGCGTCGATGCCGGGAGCGACCAGACGAATCGGGTGCTGCGCTTCTCGGGTCTCTATGAGGCATCGAAGTCCGGCGGTCGATGGGTGCTCGGCTCGCGCGTGCCATTCGACTCGGCCAATTTCATTCGCGCGCAGGACATGCACGTGGCCCTTGCGCCGGGCCGGGGAATCGATGTCACCGATACGCTCACGATCGATGTCGGAAGCCCGTACGGTTTCATCGCTCGAATGAACAACTCGGCAAAGCTCGTGGACGTACGGCTGGATGGGCAGAGAGTCGCACCCCTGTTCGGCGGCGGGATGTTCTGGATCCCGGCCTCGCCGCGGAAGCACGCGCATCTCGTCATGCACTACACGCTTGCCGATGATCGCGGCAAACCCGCGTTCGGTGCGTACTACAACTCCGATGTGTGGCATCCCTATTTCACACACGAGAGCGGTCACGATCTCGCGCTCCTCAACGTCACTGTGGAGCTGCCTGCCGCGTTCCGGTTATCGACCAGCATTCCGCAGACGGAGTCGGTGCGTGGCAACGTGCGAACGGTGAGCGCACACAGCATGCACCCGCAGTTCTCATTGGCGTTGGTCTACGCCGACAACTGGAACGTCGTGTCGTCGAAGCTCTCGGATGGCACGCGCTTCGAGACTTTTCTGGCGCCCGCCTTTCCGTATTCGCACGATACGCTGGCGAAAGCGATCGGCGACGTTTACCGGATTCTTGGAAAGCGCTTCGGCGAGCCCGAAGCACCGTCGCGCTATGTAGCGCTCGTCGAGGACCAGCTCATCGATGATGATGGCATCGCCGTTCGAATCGACAATGCGGTGATATCGGGAAGCAATGCGACGCGACTGGCCGAGCCGATCGTCGGGCCGTCCTACGTGCTTGCGCACGAGACATCGCATGGCTGGACGATGAACTCGTCCGGCTACGCGGTTGGCATGCTTCAGGAGGGTTGGGCAACGTTCGCGGAGTCGCTCATGCTGCGCGACGTCTACGGCGCCGAAACCGAGAGGCAATTCTGGGAGCGCCAGCGCACCGGCTACATGAACGGGCTGGATCGCGGAGGAGTCCCCGGAAATCCGGAAGCACGCCAGAGCATCCTCGCCAATCCCGACAGCCGCGGCAATCAGTACTACACCGGCTCGTGGATCTTCCGCTCTCTCGATTTCGTGCTCGGAGATTCGGTCTTCGATCGCGGGATGCGCGCGTTCATCCAGCATGCGGGCAAAGGTCCGAATGGCTATCGCGAGCTCATCGATGCAATGTCGCGCGCGGCGGGACGCGACATGACGAGTTTCATCATGCCATGGCTGAGCGCCGGGTACATCCCCGATGTCGACGCGCGCGTGGAAGAGCGACAGCTGATCGTCTCGCAGAGTCAGCCCGGCATGCTGTTCGATCTCCCGCTCGATGTTGCGCTCACGACGGTGTCGGGCGCGATCGTGCATCGCCGGATGCATCTCACCGCGCGTGCCGACACGCTCGCTCTCGGCAATCTCGAGGCGGTGAACGACGTGCGGGTCGATCCCGAGCATCATTTCCTGATGCAGCGGCACTACGGAGAGATTGTGCGCTTCGAGTATCCCGTAACGGCCTCACCGAATGCGAAGACGGTCGAGCTGAGTGGGAATTTCCTGGCCAAGCCTCTAGCGGCAACGCGTGCGGGCGATGTCTGGGTCGTGGAGATGCCGTTGAGCGAAGGACGGTACATCTGGCAGTGGCGAGTGGACGGCGCTGCACCACCTGAGGATTCGCTCCTGATCGACATCAAGGGACCAAACGGCTCTCCGGGTGCTCGATCGGGACTTCGGCTCGTGCGTCCACTGCAGCGAGTGCCACCCGCTTTTCCATAGACGCGAAAAAACCAATGAAACCCACGATGATGCGATTCTTTCGTTTCCGAGCCCTCGTTCGTCTCGCCTGCGCAGCTGCCGCGGTGACATCGCCGGCGGCAGCTCAAACCGGAGCGCGATTCGAGATCTCGTTCCCGGCATCGGTGCACGGCCAGCCGATTACCGGACGCGTGTTCGTGTTCATCGCGCAGGACAGCGCGCCCGAGCCTCGATTCCAGGGCGGATCGCTCGGCGCGAACGGCCCCTTCTTCGGCGTGGACGTCGATCATCTCGCGCCCGGCGCGAGCGCGCGCATAAATGGAACGACTCCGGGATTTCCGATCGCTTCGCTGCGCAACATCCCCGAGGGAGACTACTACGTGCAGGCGGTGCTCAACGTCTACACGCAGATGCATCGCGCCGATGGACACACGATCTGGGTGCACGCGGACCAGTGGGAGGGACAGCAGTTCGCGGAATCTCCCGGCAATCTCGTGAGCACGGTTCGCCGCGTGCACATCGCGCCGCGCGCGTCGAGTGCGATCCGCCTCACGCTCTCGAACGTGATCCCGCCGGTGGAGGTTCCGGCAGACACGAAATGGATCAAGCACATCAAGATCCAGAGCGCACTGCTCACGAAGTTCTGGGGACATCCCATGTATCTCGGCGCCGTCGTGCTGCTTCCGCGCGGGTACGACGAGCATCCGGATGTGCACTATCCCGTGGACTACGAGCAGGATCACTTCAGTCTCGCGCCGCCCTATCACTTCCAGGAGGAACGGGTCGAGCCGGTGGACTCGAATGTCGTCGGTCATCGCGCGTGGGTGGTGAATCTGCGGCGGCGCGAGGGTTACCGGCTCTATCAGGATTGGACCTCCGACAGCTTTCCGCGGATGCTGATGGTCACGTTCCTGCATCCGACGCCGTATTTCGATGACTCGTACGCGGTGAACTCGGCCAACGACGGCCCGTACGGCGATGCGATCATGACGGAGCTCATCCCGTACATCGAGTCGCACTTCCGCATCATCAGCGAGCCGTATGCGCGCGTGTTGTCGGGCGGCTCGACGGGAGGATGGGAGTCGTTCGCGCTGCAGATCTATCATCCGGAATTCTTCGGCGGTGCGTGGATCTACTATCCCGATCCGATCGACTTTCGTAAGTGGGGGCTCGTCGACATCTATCACGATGACAATGCGTTTCATCCACCCGGTGCACGCTGGCTGATTCCCGAGCGTCCAATGTTTCGAAGCACCGAGGGGCAGGTGCTGATCACCGAGCGACAGCAGGCACAGCTGGAGGCAGTGCTAGGCTCGCACGGCCGCTCCGCCGAGCAGCAGGAGGCGTGGGAAGCGGTCTATGGTCCAGTGGGCGAAGATGGCTATCCGAGGCCGCTGTGGGACAAGTCGACCGGAGCCATCGATCGATCGGTGGCCACGTACATGCGCGACCACGGATACGACCTCGGCGCATACCTCGCGAAGAACTGGACCACGCTGGGCCCGCAGCTGATCGGCAAGCTGCACTTCTACGCCGGCGACATGGACAACTTCTATCTGAACATGGCCGTCTATCAGGTGGAAGACTATCTCAAGACCACGCAGAATCCGCACTACACCGGGTCCTTCGAATACGGACATCCGCTCAAGGGACACGGGTTTCGGCCTACGTCCACTGGCGACATGCTGCGCGTGATGGCCGACGAGATCTCGACGCGGGCGCCGGCGGGCGCGAGCACCGCCGCGTGGAAGTACCGGTAGCGCGAATCGGGCTGCACTCTCGTGCCTATCGCGCCTCCTGGATGTTCCGCCGCGCCGCCGCCATCCGCCACTCGAGCCAGAGTCCGTAACGCGAGAGCGCGGCGCTGCCACAGAAGTAGATGACGCCGACGAACACGAACGCCTCGGTGTAGAAGCCGAGCCACGCCGGATCCTGCGCGGCGAGACGCGCGGTGTTCAGCAGGTCGAACAGGCCGATGATCACGATCAGGCTCGTGTCCTGAAAGAAGCCGACCGCGATCGAGATGAAGGATGGGACGACGATGCGCAGCGCCTCGGGCAGCACCACCAGACGCATTGCCTGCCAGCGTCCGAGTCCGAGCGCGAGCGCGGCCTCCATGCGACCGCGAGGAACCATCTGCAGCCCCGCGCGCACCGCCTCCGCGAGATATGCCGCAGCGAAGATCGCGACCGCGATCTGCGCGAGGAGCAGCTTGTCGACCTCGATTCCCGTCGGGAGCGCGAGCGGGAAGATCAGCACCGCGAGGTAAAGCACGGCGATGAGCGGCACGCCGCGAACGACTTCGACGATCGTGGCGGCAATGGTGCGCGGCACCCGACATCGAGAGCGCCTGCCCAGCGCCAACACGACACCGAGTGGGAAGCCGAGCACGAGACCGACGGCGGTGAGCATGATGGTGACGGGTAGGCCGCCCCATTCCTGCGAGCTCACGATGGCGAGCCCGCCGACGCCACGCATCAGCGCGAATGCAATCGAGAGCCCGGCCGCCCACGCGACGGTGAGCCGGCGATTCCAGCATCGCGGCATCGCGGTCATCACGATGAGCGCGAGCAGCACGATAGTGGCGAGCACTGGGCGCCAGTGCTCGGCTGCGGGATAGAGCCCGAAGATGATGAAAGACAGCTTGTGCCCGATGAATGCCCAACATGCGCCTGCCGGAGCCGCGCGGCACGCGCTCGCGGTGCCCGTCCACGTCGCGTTCAGAAATGCCCAGCGCACGAGCGGGATGGCGATCGCGACCACGATCGCGGCAACCGCCATGGTGAGCGCGGAGTTGAGCGGCGTCGCGAACGAGCTCCGAACGCTCGCGCGAAGAGCCGAAGTGCTCGCGGGGCGTGACGCTGCGCTCACGGGAGCTGCGCGTCGAGCATGAGGAGCGTCGTGTTGTAGCGGTTGAGTGCCGCGGCCACGGCGAGGCTCAGCGACAAATACACGACGATCATGATGCACATGGTCTCGATGTTGTGGCCGGTCTGATTCCCGGTGGTGTTCAGGATGCTCACGACATCGGGGAATCCGATCGCAACGGCCAGGCTCGAGTTCTTGATGAGGCTCACGCAGCTCGTCGCCAGCAACGGCACCATGGCGCGCAGTGCCAGCGGTATGGTCACCATGCGCAGCGTCTGGAATCGCGAGAGTCCGAGAGCGCGCGCCGCATCTCGCTGCCCGCGCGGAACGGACAGGATGGCGCCGCGCACCACCTCCGAGATGTGGGCCGCGTGATGCAGCACCAGCGCCGCGAGTAGCGCGGCAAATTCCGGCGAGAGCGTCGTCCCGCCAACGAAGTTGAATCCGACCAGATGCGCGCGCTCGACCGACGGAGGCCGGAACACCATCGACAGTCCAACGGCAGCGAGCAACACCGCGACCACGCGCCAGCCGATCCTCCCCATGCGCTTCCTGAGCGCGAGCGTGAGCACGACCAACGCGGCGAGCCAGGTGGTGAGGCCACTGACCGCAATGGATGGCAGAACGAGTCCGCGATCGGAGAGAAACCATCCCGGCGCCGGCCGGAGCGCGTGGCTTGCGGAGGGAAGTCCCTGCAGGCTCGTGCTCAGGAAGAGCAGGAGAAGCAGCAACGGCGTGTTGCGAATCACCTCGACCCCGGCGCGCATGACTCCGCGAAGCGCAGGATTGTGCGAGAGCCGCAGCACGCCCACCACGAATCCAACGGCGATGGCGAGCACGCAACCGACCGCAGACACGCGAGCGGTGTTCAACAGACCGACCAGAATCGCGCGGCCGATGCTCTGCTCCGGTGAGAAGCGCAGCCATGCGGTATCGCCGATCTCGAAGTTGGCGGGCTGCGTCAGAAAGCCGAAGCCGAGCGAGAGGCCGCGCCGCTCGAGACTCGCCGACATGTTGTGCGCCAGCCACCAGAGCACCGCCGCCGTCACGCCGAACGTCACTCCCTGCACGATCAGCGATCGGCGCGCGCGGCTCGCGCCTGGCCTGGCCGACACTAGCGGAACGGCGGCGAGTAGAGCAGCCCTCCGTCGGTCCAGAGTCTGTTCAGCCCCCGTTCCATCCTGAGCGGCGTGCGGGCTCCGAGGTTTCGATCGAAGATGTCGCTATAGTTGCCGACCTTTGCGATCACGTTGTAGACCCACTTCGGATCGAGACCGAGGCCGTCGACTGCACCCGGCTCGACGCCCAGGAAGCGGCGGATGGCAGGATCCGGCGAAGTGAGAAACTGCGCAGCGTTCTGCTGGCCGATGCCGTACTCCTCGGCCTGCACGGTTGCGTGGAATACCCAATTCACGATCTCGAGCCACTGATCGTCGCCGGAACGGACCACGGCCGCGATGGGCTCCTTCGAGATCCGGTCTGGAAGAATCACATAGTTCGACGGATCTCGAAGCATCGTGCGCGTCGTCGCCAGACCAGCGCCATCCTGTGTGATCGCGTCGCATCGTCCGCCTGCGAGCGCCGACACGGCGGCGCGCAGATCTTCCATCACCACGGGTTTGAACGAGACGTGGTTTCGGCGAGCGAAATCCGTCAGGTTCAGCTCTGACGTCGTACCCTGCTGAACGCAGACCGTCGCCCCATCGAGCATGCTGGCCTTGCTCACCTTGGACGACTTCGGTACGAGAAAGCCCTGCCCGTCGTAAAGGTAGATGGGCCCGAACTGAAAGGGCTGATGCAACGCGCGGCTGCTCGTCACGGACGTGCCATTCGCCAACAGGTCGACCTCACCCGACTGCAGGCCGGAGAATCTCTGCTGCTGCGTGTACGGCGTGAACTGCACCTTGTCGGCATCGTCGAAAAGCGCGACGGCCAGGGCACGACAGAAGTCGACGTCGAATCCCTGCCAGCGGCCCGCATCGTCCGGCGTCGCGAAGCCGGTGCCCTGCGTGATGCCGCACCTGACCGCACCGCGCGCGCGCACCGCGCGGAGCGTCGCCCCGGCGGACGCGCCGCGATCCGCGCCGCCGCTCGGCGCGGAGCCCGCGCCGCACGCCTGCAGGAGCGTCAACGCTCCGAGGCAAAGGCCGATGAGCGCTGCACGGATGCTCGCGGTCATGGCGTGCACTATCGCCTGGTGCCAGCGACCGCGCGCAGCCGCGCGAATCCCTTCGCGAGATCGGCGATCAGATCGTCCGGATCCTCGAGGCCCACGTGCAATCGCACGTATCGATGCTCGGCCCCGCTCTCGCCATCCAAAGTCCATCGCGTCGCGGTTCGATGCGGAGTCGGATCCATCGGGATCGCGAGGCTCTCGAAGCCGCCGAAGCCAACGCCCTTGCCGAACAGCACGAGACCATCGAGCATCGCGTCGATCGCCGCTTTCGGCACCGCCGCGAGCGAAACACCGAACAATCCGCTCGCGCCCGTGAAGTCCCGCTTCCAGATCGCGTATCCCGGATCGCCGGGAAGCGCGGGGTAACGCACGCGAACGACCTCGGGCTGTGCGCGCACCCATTCCGCAACGCGCATTGCGTTCCGCTGATGTCGCTCGAGCCGAACGCCGAGCGTGCGAAGCCCGCGCAGTGCGAGATACGCATCGTCCGGACTCACGCAGTGCCCGAGCTCGGCCACCGTCGAGCGCACACGCTCGTATAGCGTCTCGGTGGTGGTGATCGCGCCGAGCATGACGTCGGCGTGGCCACCGATGTACTTGGTGCCCGCCTGGATCGACACGTCGGCACCGTGCGCGAACGCATCGAAGAAGTACGGGCTCGCCCAGCTGTTGTCGATCAGCACCGGGATCGACGCGGCGTGCGCAACCCTGGCGATGGCAGGCACGTCCTGAACCTCGAAGGTCAGCGACCCCGGAGATTCCAGATACACCGCGCGCGTGTTCGGACGAAACAGTTTCGCGATGTCGGCGCCGGCGAGCGGATCGTAGTAGGTGGTGGTGACGCCGAACCGTGCCAGCGCGGTATCGCAGAAGCGACGAGTCGACGCGTATGCCGTGTCGACCATCAGCAGGTGGTCGCCAGCCTGAAGCAACGCGTGCAACGCGGTCGTCACCGCCGCGAGGCCCGATGGCAGCAGCATCGATCGGTAGCCACCCTCGATGGCCGCGACCGCCTGCTCGAGCGCAAACGTGGTGGGCGTCCCCAGCTGACCGTAGCGCACCACATCGAATCGCGTTGCCGGATCGCGCGAGCGCTCGAATTCCTCGACCGTGGGAAACACGATCGTCGACGCGCGATACACCGGAGGATTCACGGCGCCGTGGCGAGCGAACGGATCCCCCGCGGCACGGACGAGCAGCGTGTCCTTGGCCAACGGCGTTTCGTCGGCGTCCGCTTGCGTCATGCGCCTCGCAATTGATCCACGCGCCTGCTCGCGGCGGCCGCAGCCGGCGCGCCGATCGCTCCGAGCACGCTCGCGTACTCGCGCCATGCCCAGATGTTGAGCGGGCGCCGAGCGGTGCGCTCCCCGAGCAGCGACGACGCGTCGTGCAGCCGATTGCCTCGGTGCGCCGCATCGATGAGCAGCTGATCGAACAGATCGCGCTGCGCGTGACTGCCACCGATCCGCTTGATCTGGCCCCGCAACGGCATGAGCAGATCGACGACTTCGCCGTACGCGCCGCGCCGATGAGCGAGCACCGCGCGTGCCAAGGGGAGGCCCACGTCCGCCATCACGGACGCCTCGGTGCCGCGATCGGTCGCCGCGAATCGCCTGCACGAGTCCATGAAGCGCTCGGTGCCATCCGCATCCCCCGCAGCCGCGATGGCCATGAGGTAGTGGAGGTCGGCGAAGACGAGCGCGTGGTCGCCCACGTGCCCCTGCGCGAGTGCCGCGAGCTCCTGCCATCGCGCGCCCACATCGATGTTCGCCTGCTCGAGACGCCATAGCAACGACACGGCGTTCGTCACATCGAGGTACTCATCATTCCTCTGCCGCCGGACCTGATCGTCGTACAGCTCCAGCACCCTGTCGAAGCGCTCGAGGTCGAGATGCAGCAGCGCCTCGTGCCATCGCAGATGGAAGGTGAAGTTGTTGCACTGCGACCATCGATCCGAGAGGCTCGAGATCCACAGCAATCCGTCGTTCCGTCGGCCCTGCATCTCCGCCACGTGCGCGACGGCATGCGCCGCCCAGATATCGCTGGGATTGATCTCGATCGCGCGCCGGCCCGTCGCCTCCGCGCTCTGGTACTGGCCCATCTCCTCCAGCGCATACGCATGACAGCCGAGCACGAACCCATAGCCGGGTACCGAGCTTTCCCACGCGGGGAGCACTCGCTCGACCGCCGTCTGCATTCGCGCGCTCTCGCCAAGATACGAGAGCACGAACTGCGACACCTTGAGCGCCACGATGTCGCGCGGATGCTCCGCGAGTATCGCATCCCAGATGTGCGCCGCTCCGCGCAGATCGCCGCGCGACCACGTCGACAACGCATCGATGTGCAGGCGCTCTCGCTGCGACGCACCCGGCGCGGATGACGCGGCCGATTGCGCGCGCGCGAGCGCCGCGGCGGCGAGTGCAAATCCTGCGCGCTTGCTGGACAGCATGTGCAGATAGCCATCCAGACAGTGGCCCATCACACAGGATGGATCGGCATCGAGCAGGGCGCCGAGCCGGTCTCGCGTGTCTACGCGCGCGCCGAGATAGGAGTCGATCGTTCTGGCGAGCAGGCCCGCACCTTCCGCGTTCGCCGCTACAATCGATTGACCCTGCGCATCCATCAGCCTCGGCATGACCATCGCCCGCAGCTAAGCCGGCTCGGTGATCCAGTATCGCACGACCGGATCGCCGGTGTTCACCACCTTGTGCGTCCAGATGAGTCCTGCGATGCCGGATCCCGGTGCGCTCATGACCTCTACGACCTCTCCAAAGACGTTCCGGATGTCGGCGAGCTCCTGCCCCGCGCTGATCTCGTCGCCGATCCGTACTTTCAGGCGAAGCAGCCCGGATCGTGTGGCTCGCACGACGATCCTGTCGCGCGCCGCGATCCGCGACGCGTCGCCGTTCGCGAACGGAGGCGCCTTGCCCTCGATCATTCCAAGATAACGCATGATATTCTGCACGCCGGTGACGTGCGTCCGCACATCATCCTCCTCCAGCGTGCCATCGCCACCGCATTCACCGAGAATCGACACCACGCCATTGCGACCGGCCGAGTAATTCAGCGATCCGGGGAATGGCGGGATGGTGCCGTCCGGGGTGGCCAGCGAAATGAGGCGCGGCGAATACGCTCGGGCGAGCGCCTCGCCCATGCGGTCGAGGTCCGCCCGCCCGGTGAGCGCGTAG
>DASXQD010000491.1:0-12153 GCA_036493195.1 Gemmatimonadaceae bacterium
TCGCCGCGCGAGCCGCCGGCCTCGGGCTCAAGCTCCACGCAGACGAGCTCGCGCCCTCCGGCGGAGCGGAGCTCGCCGCCGAGCTCCGCGCCACCTCCGCCGATCATCTCGCCGCCATCTCCGCGGGCGGAATCCAGGCGCTCGCGTTCTCGGGTACCGTCGCGACACTGCTTCCCGGAACGATGCTCTTCCTGGGAAAGGGCACGCGCCCTCCCGCACGAGCCCTGCTCGACGCCGGTGCCGCCGTTGCGCTCGCGACCGATTTCAATCCGGGCACATCGCCGACGCCCAACCTTCCGTTCATTCTCACGCTCGCCGTGAGTGAGCTGCACATGAGTGTTTCGGAGGCCGTGCTCGCGGCCACGGTGAACGGGGCGGCGGCTCTCGGACTCGCCGCGGAGATCGGACAGCTTGCGCCCGGCTACTCGGCCGACCTCGCCCTCTTCGATATCGAGGACATTCGTGAGTTGCCGTATTGGTATGCAGACCGTCGTTGCAAGAGGACGTGGGTGCGTGGCAAAGCTTGTCACTCTAGCCACTTACCCATAACTTGATTAGGCTGCCGCGCCCGCCGCGGAGCGGCCGCCCTGCCTTGGAGCTCTCCACGCGCTGATGCCTGACGTCGCCAAGCTCAAGAAGCGAGCGCTCGAATACGAGCAGAAGAAGCAGTTCGACAAGGCACTCGACACGTACACACAGGTCCTGGCGGAGCTGGATGAGCACGTCGACGAAGCCGACGTTGCCCTCTATAACCGCGTGGGAGACCTGCTGTTGCGGCGTGGCGACGTCAGCGAGGCCGTGGACCACTACGAGAAGGCGGTCGATCTGTACACGGACGGCGGGTTCTTCAATAACGCCATCGCCCTCTGCAACAAGATCCTTCGCAACGCCCCCGGCCGGAACTCGATCTACTACAAGCTGGGCAAGATCAGCGCGCGCAAGGGCTTCATCAACGATGCCAAGCAGAACTTTCTCGAGTACGCGGATCGGATGCAGAAATCCGGTCAGCTGGAGGAAGCCTTCCGCGCGCTGAAGGAGTTCGCGGATCTCTGTCCGGATCAGGACGACATTCGCCTCATGCTCGCCGATCAACTCGTGCGCAAGGATCGCAAGTCCGAGGCGATCGAGCAGCTGCACGCGCTGTACGACAAGTTCTCCGCCGAAGGGCGCAACGCCGAAGCTCGCGCCACCGTCGATCGAATGAAGGCGCTGGATCCGGCCCTCGAGCCCAAGGAGGGAGCACGCCCCGCGCCCGCAAAGGCTCGCGATCTCATTTTCCTCGATGTGAACTACGATGAGCCGAAGCGCCCGATCACCTCGAGCGTTCCGGTAGTCGCTCCGGAGAAGAAGACACAGTGGATGGTCGAGCACCCGACCACGCCTTCCGAGACGCAGGCCGTCGCCATCGAGATGCCGAAGATCGAGTCCGACGAGGACATCCTCATCGATCTGGACTCCGCGCCGCCGCCCGATGTCGCGCCGCTCTCCGGGATTTCGCATGGCGCGCTTCTCCCCGACGGAGATGCGTCGGCCGGCGAAGACATCGTCAGCAACGTCGATATTGCCTTCATCACTGGATTCGAGGAGAGCACCGTCGCGGCCCGAGCCTCGGGGGCACACGTGGCGCCGCTCGAAGGGCTCGAGTCGACCTCGCATCTCGAGACGCCCGACAGCGATGCGCTCTTGCCCTCCGACGACGTGCCGTCTCCGTTGGCGGGGATCGAGCTCGAGAGCACGCCATCGATCGAGCTTCCATCGCCGGAGATCGAGCATGTGACACCCTCGGGCGGCGAGCTTCCGATGCTGGACGTTCCCTTCGACGAAGCGGAAGATGACGGCGCCCCGCTCGGCGGGTCGCTCTCGTTCCTGTCGATCGAGTCTCAGGCGGAGATCTCCGCGCTTCCGGAGATCGAGCCGGAGCAGGAAGCCGCGCCGACGCCAATGATCATCGAGCCGCGAGAGTCGCACGCGTCCGAGCTCGTATCGCAGCTCCCGTCGCTCGATGACGATTTCGGCGAGGCGCCGCTCGACCTCGAGCGTTCGCCCTCTCTCGAGATGGACGCGATCATTCCCGACGGGGGCCCGCCACTGCGGATGCTCGACCTCGGCGAGGTTGACGACGTTCCGTTGGATCGCGAGCACGCGCTCGCCGGTCTCCCGATGCTGGATGCGGAGGATTCGCCGCCAACATCGCATGTCGGGGACGACGCGCGGGCCGAGACGAGCGAAGAGGCGGAAGAGGAGGAGGAGACCGTCGAGCTGGTGTGGCAGACCGAGGCCGCGGACGTGCCGAGTCCGATCGTTCCGCTCGAGCCGCACGCTGCGTCGACGACTCCGATTCCTGCATCGGCTGCGGTGCCGGTGCCCAGCCGCACCGAGCAGCTGCGACTCGATGTCGCTCACGCGCCGGCCGCATGGGACCTGCATCGCCAGCTCGCCGAAGCGTTGCTCGAGCGGGGCGACAGGCCGGGTGGCATCGCCGAGCTCGAGGCCACGATGTTCGGGTACGAGCGCGAAGGAAATCTCGCGGCCGCGAGCCGCAGCGCCGATGAGCTCATTCGCGTCGAGCCGGACTCCGTGCGCTACCACCAGAAGCGCGTCGAGTATGCCGTGCGCGCGAACGACAAGCCACAGCTCGTCGATGCGTATCTCGCTCTGGCGGAAAGCCTCTTCAGAAGCGGGCAGCTCGACAAGTCTCGCGCGGTGTACGGACGCGTGCTCGAGCTCTCGCCCGCGGATGCGCGTGCCTCATCTGCACTGCGCGAGCTCGGCATCGAGATGGATCCGGTGATGGAGCAGCCTCCCGCCTCCGAGCCGGAGCCCGCGCCAGCGGCGGTGGAAGAGCCGCGCATCGAAGCGCAGCATCCGGCTCAGGAGTCGCCGCCGCGCGCAGCGGAGCACGTGCCGCTCGCCGTGGAGCTCGAGCGCACGTCGAGCACACTGCCGATCGATGAGGAGCTCTTCGCCGCGCTCGAGACCGCGCTCCCCGAGCCGCCGTCGCGCGCGCCGGTGCCCGTGCCGCCGCCGCGGCCCGCGATCGCGGCGTCCGGCGACGAGAGCTTCGTCAATCTCTCGGACTGGCTGCGCGATGAGGAGCCGCCGAAGAGCACGCGCATGGTCTCGCCCGGCGAAGAGGAGCCGCAGGAGCAGCAGGACTTCGCGGACATGCTCACCAAGTTCAAGCAGGGCGTCACGTCCAATGTCGATGACACCGATCACGAAAGTCACTATGATCTCGGTGTCGCCTACAAGGAAATGGGATTGCTCGATGAGGCGATCAGCGAATTTCAGAAGGCCCTGCGCGGAACCGAGCAGCGCGTGCGCACGTACGAAGCGCTGGGCCAGTGCTTCGTCGAAAAGCGGCAGTATCAGATCGCCATGACCATCCTGCAGCGAGCGCTGAACGATGCGGGCGCCAGCGATGACACGCTCGTCGGCGTACTTTATCTGCTGGGCTATGCGTCCGAGTCGCTGCAGAAGTGGGAGGATGCCGTGCGATACTACGAGCGTGTGTTCACGGTGGACATTCAGTTTCGCGATGTCGGTGACCGGTTGTCGGCTGTCGAGCGCAAGGCAGCCAAATGACCGCGTTCGTTCCTTCGCGCCCGGCGCTCACGCCCACGCTCGCCGACATTCAGGTGCCCGTGCGCACGCGGCTGGATCGCGTGTCCGAAGATCTCCGACGCATCATCCTCGCCCAGCTGCCGCTGATCGACGAGGTGAACAGCCATCTGCTGCTCATGAAGGGCAAGATGTTTCGTCCCACGCTCGTGCTGCTGGCGAGCGCCGTAGAAGGCAGCGAGGAGCCGCGCGCGACGACGCTTGCCGCGATCCTCGAGCTCGTCCATCTCGCCACGCTCGTGCACGACGATTCCGTCGACCATTCCGCGCTCAGGCGCGGGATGCCGACGGTGAACTCGCTCTTCAGTCACCAGGTGTCGGTGATCATGGGCGACTTCCTGTACTCGCGCGCGGTGGTGGAGCTCGTGCGGGCGAGCGACCTCGAGGTGCTGCGCGTACTCTCGGACGCGACGAACGCGATGACCGTCGGCGAGATGCGCCAGCTCACCGCCCTCGATGCCCTCGGCTTCACGGAGGACGACTACGAGGCGCTCATTCGATCGAAGACGGCCTCGCTTCTCTCTGCGGCGTGCGAGATTGGGGCGCTCGCGGGCGCGCGCTCGCGCCGCACCACGCTCGCCCGCTACGGCGAGCGGCTCGGTATGGCATTCCAGGTCGCCGACGACCTGCTCGACTACACGTCCGACGAGCGCGTGACGGGGAAGCCGTGCGGCCTCGATCTGCGGGAGCACAAGGTGACGCTGCCACTGATCGCGGCGCTGCGCACGATGTCGGCCGCTGAGCGGCGCGACGTCGATTCATTGTTCGACACGCCCGAGCCACGCGACGAGCAGATCGCGCGAGTGGTCGAGATCGTTACCGATCGCGGCGGGCTCGACTACGCTCGACGCCGCGGCGATGAGTACGCTCGAGAGGCCGAGCTGGCGTTGGCCGATCTTCCCGATACTCCGGCGCGCGGCGCTCTCCACGACGCGATTGCCTACGCCCTCGACCGAAGCCAGTAATGCCCCCACGTGGATCTTCCAAGCATCGCCCAGGGTTTCATGTACTCGTATTGATCGTAGGTTTCATAGTCGGTGGGCTGATGACGCAGGTTGCCCGTCGATTCCTTCCCGCGGGTGCGGTAAAGGAGTTTCTTACATCGGGCGTCACCCCGCAGGTGGGTGCAGTACCGATCGATCTGATCATCATAAAATTCGCCATCGGGCCAGTGGCGCTGGACGTGTCTCTGCTCAGCTTTCTGGGAGTGCTCGTGGCCTATCTCATCGCGCGTTCGCTTTTCTAGGGGGTACGTATGTTCGGTCAGCTGGGCTTCGGCGAAATACTCATGATCATGGTCGTCATCCTCCTGCTCTTCGGCGCGAAGAGAATTCCGGAGGTGGCGGCATCGTTCGGTAAGGGCATCAAGGAGTTCAAGAAGAACATCAACGACGTCACACACGAAGTGACGACGCCGCCGCGCACGGACACGCTCCGCGCCGATACGCCGCGCCCGATCGAGAACGCGCCAGTCGCCGATGATCACCCGGAGCCGCGCCGCCTGATTCAGTAGCACGAGCGATCTCCGGATGCAGAACGGGGCGGCGCCAATGTATCGGCGCCGCCCCGCTGCTTTTTTTCATCGCGCGATGAGCGCGCGCACACGGTGACGGTTCAGCTAGTTGCCTGCCGCGCATTCGCCTTGATGATGCGGCGATTGTCCTGGATCTTTGCTGCGTCGTGCAGGGCCGCGAGGTATTGCTGCACCCGCTGCTGTCGCACGCGCTGAATCATCTGGTCACGCTGCTCCTTCTTCTGCTTCTCGAAAGCGGCGCGATCCGATTCGGTGCGCTTGTCGACGCGGAGCACGATCATGTCGTTCTGCCCCTTCACGGGCGGCGCGACCGAGCCCACCGGCGCGCCGAACGCGGCACCGATTGCTTCCGTGGTCTGTCCAAGGCCGGGCACCTGCGTCGTGCGCGCGAACGTGGGACTCTTCTCTACCTTGAGGCCGGCCGTTTGCGCCGCTGCTTCGAGCGTCTTCCCGCCGCGCACGGCCGCGACGATCGACTGCGCCTTCGGGATCAGCATGTCCAGCTTCTTCGTGCGCAGCAGCTCACGACGAATGTCGTCGCGCGAGGCCTCGAAGTCCGCCTTTCCACCCTCCTGCAGGGAATCGAGGCGCGCGAGGTAGTACGCGTCATCGGCATCGATCAGGTCGCTCGTCTCTCCGACCTTCGCGCCGCCGAACGCCCATGCGGAGGCGCTCGGCACGTACCGACCATCCCAGCTGAGCGGATCCGACTCGATCGCCACGACGTGCCCGATCTTGAGCCCGAGCGCGTGCGCCACACTGTCGAATTCCGCCGGCTTGTCGATGTTCGCCGCCTTGGCAAGTGAATCGGCTCGGCGGTCGGTGAGCGCGGCCGAGGAGTCGCTCTGCGCGATTCGCACGAGGATGTGGCTCACCGTGATCGAGTCACCCTTGTGCTCCTCGACCTTGATGATGTGGTAACCGAAGGGTGTGAGCACGGGCTGGGACAGCTCGCCGGGCTTGAGAGCATAGGCGGCATCTTCGAACGGCTTCACGAACGCTCCCTTGCCGACCCTTCCGAGCGATCCGCCCTTCACGGCGGACGCCGAATCGGCCGATTCACGCTTCGCCACGTCCTCGAACTTGGCGCCGCGTGTGATCTCCGCGCGCAGCGAATCGGCCTTCGCGCGCGCCGCCGCGGTGTCGGCTGCGGTGATCACGCGGGGAATGGCGACGACCGACAGGACGGCTCGCCCTGGACGATCCCCAAGCGCTTTCTTGTGGCTGTCGAAGTATGCCTTGAGCTCCGCGTCCGAGATGTGGACTGCGGAATCGGGAATGGTGGCCGGGTCGAGCTCGACGTACGAAACCTGCGCCGAGTCGTGTGCATCCTGGTACGCGCGCCAAAGCTGACCGTCCGTCACGTAAACGGGGCCGGCAACCTGCTCGAACAGCTTCTGCTTGGGAATCTGCTCCCGATAGTACGCATCCATCTGCGACAGGAGGCCCTGCTGCTTCGCCATGGGGCTGGTGATGAAGCGGCGATACTTCTCGAAATCGAACTGTCCCTCCGTCTGAAGATCGGGACTCTGCATCAGCTGCTGCGGCGGGCTCGATAGAGCGGCGGCCCGGATCTCGGCGTCCGACACGGAGATGCCTCGCTTCGCATACTCCTGCTGGAGGAGGATGTTCGTGACCAACTGATTGAAGGTGTCATCCTCGATGCGACGCTCCTGATCCAGCGTCAGCGACTTGCCGGAGTTTGCCTGCTCGTCCCGAATGCGAAGCTGCGATTGGCGCTCGAAGTCCGCATAGGCGATCGGGGTGCCGTTCACCTTTGCGACCGTGCTGCCCGCAGTGACCTTCTCTCCAGAGAGACCGGACTGCTCGTAAAAAACGAAGCCGACGAGGAAGAGGATGGCGATTGCCCACCAGATCCACTTGGCGGCGACACGCATACTTTGGAGCACTGGACCTGACTCCTTGCAACTACGTGAGAGAAACGGGCGGGCTGAGCCACCAAAGTTATCGGATCGTGGGACGTAAAATCAAGGCAGCGTATGACTTCCGATTGACTTCGATCGTCAGATTCATGTATCTTCACCGACTCTCCGCCGCCACTCGCTGCGCGGCCTCCCCGAGGGCTTGAATGGCCAACTCCGCCCTGATCGAAGACCTCCGCAAACAGTTCGCCGAGAATCCGCGCCGGGTTTTTGCGCGGCTTGCGAACGAGTATCGAAAGTCCGGCGATCTGGATGTCGCCATCGAGATCTGTCGCGCACACGTGCCGCTGCAGCCCACGTATATCAGCGGCTACATCGTGCTCGGTCAGGCGCTGTTCGAGCGCGGACAAGCCGACGAGGCCCGCTCTACCTTCGAGACCGCGCTCACGCTCGACCCCGAAAATCTGATCGCATTGCGGCAGCTCGGTGACATTGCGCGCGTAAGCGGAGATCTCGACGCCGCACGCGGCTGGTATCACAAGCTGCTGGAAGTCGACCCGCAGAACGACGAGATCATGGCGCAACTGGAGGCGTTGGAGGCACCGACGCGCTCCACGAGCTCGCCCACTCCGGCAGCGGTGGCGGCGGTGACACCGTCGGAGGCGGCACCGGTGAGCTGGAACGACATTCATCCCGACAGCAACGAGGCCGTCACTCCGCTGGCGCCGCAGGCCACTCAGCCCACGCGTCCGCGATTCACCATCGGTGTGATTCCCGACAATCTCACGGCCGAGAAGGACACGGCGCCCGCGTCGCAGGGGAGCTCCACATCGCAATCACCGCCCGCTCCCGCGATCGACGAGATGCACGCGTCCGCTGACGCGACGGAGCCGGACTCGGAGCCGAATGATGTGTCGTCGCATCTTCCAGAGATTTTTGGCGGATTCGATCGGCATTCGCCCATTCCGCCTGAACAGTCGACCGCCTTCTCGGATTCCTCGAGTGAGCGCGAGTTGACGTTCGATGCGTCAGAGATGACACCGGATTCCGCGGAGGCGTCCGCGCCGGAGCTCATGGATATTTCCGATCTCGCGCCGATGGAGCTCGACGACTCGGCGCACGAGTCGGAAGACGAATCTTCACCGGTCGAATTGTCGCCGCTCGCCACGACCGCCGAGTTTTCCGTCCCGGCAATGCCAACGGCACCGGCCACACCAAGGATGTCCGCCGCTCCGCCGGCAACGGCAGCCGAACTGTCGAAGCTCTTCGCGGGTCCTGAGCTCGAGACGTCGAGCGTCGATTCGACGTCCGGGCGCGATGACGGGCACACGTTCGAGGAAGAGCCCTACGATCCGACGGTCGGCCGCATGCTGGAGCTGAGCCACCGCACATCGTCTGACGCGCTGCTTCCGGACCTCATGATGACGGAGTCCGGGGCCGAGCTCCTGCGCGAGCAGGGACACATCGAGCAGGCGATCTATGTGTACCGTCACCTCGCCGCGAAGAACCCGCAAGACACGTCGTACGCCGAGCGTATTGCGGCGCTGGAGCGGGGCGCCCACTCGAGCATCCCCTTGATCGCGTCGATCTCGGAGGAAGTCATCTCGGCCGCGAGGAATCGCCCGCATTCGACCGGATCCATTCGCTCGTTCTTCACGTCATTCGCGACGCGACGTCTGCCTGAAGGGGCCGAGGGCGAAAGCGAGCCGGCGGTGCAAGCGATCGAGCCGGCTGCGGTGAGCGCCGCTGACACCGAAAGCGCGGCACCCACGCCCGCAGAAGCACCGGCGTCAGTTGCATCAGCACCGGCAGAGCCGCCGCAGAGCATGAGCGACGAAGATCGCTCGGCCCTCGAGACGCTCTTCTCTGGCAAGCCAAGAGTCGCATCAACCGACGAACGCGCGGCGGCGGCCCTGGCGAGCGCGTTTTCGGAGGAGTTCGCGGCCGAATCGACCGGTCCGGCCGGTCAGCCGACTCGCGCCGCATCGGACGCGCTCTCGCTGGACGCGGTGTTCCAGAACACTCGCGCACGTGCGGATGGCGAGCATCGCGCGAGCCAGCCGGCCGTCTCCTTCGACGAGTTCTTCGCGAATCGAGAGCACGGCAATGGGGCCGGAGACGGCAAGGCCGATGCCGCGATCGAGACGGCGTCGCGCAGCGATGACTCGCAGTCGGATCTCGAGCTGTTCCATGAATGGCTGGACGGGTTGAAAAAGTAGTGAGGATCGCGGTGCTGAATGGTCCGAGCCTCAACCTTCTCGGCACGCGCGAGCCAGCGATCTACGGAAGGGAAACGCTTGCGGACATCGAGGCGCGCCTTCGCACGGTGGCGAAGGAGCTCGATGTCGAGCTCGAGTTCGCGCAGAAGAGCGGGGAGGGCGAGCTCGTCGATGTCATTCTCGGGCTGCGGGGACGCGCTCAGGGCGCGCTGATCAACGCCGGTGCGTATTCGCACTCGAGTCTCGCCATCCGCGACGCGTTTGCCGCGGCGGAGGTGCCCTTCGTCGAGCTGCATCTTTCGAACATCTTCGCGCGTGAGCCCGAGCGCCGGCATACGGTGCTCGCCAGCAGCGCAGTGGGAGTGCTTTGCGGCTTCGGCCCGATCGGGTACGAGCTCGCGCTTCGTGGGCTCGTGGCGCGGCTCGAGCCCCGTGGCTGACCGCCGCCCGGAACGACGCACCGCGCTGCGCGAAGCGCTCGTCGCCGCTCACCTCGATGCGGTTCTGCTCACGAGCCTCGCGAACATCCGCTATCTCACGGGTTTCTCGGGCTCGAGCGCGCTGGTGCTCGTCACAGCGCGCGAGACGCTGTTCATCACCGATTTTCGTTACGCGACGCAGGTACGCGACGAGGTGGGCGACTTCGCGCGCATAGCGATCGAGCCCGCGAGTCTCTGGACGGGTCTGTGGCAACTCCTCCCCGAGCTTGCGGGAGTGAAGCTCGTGGGCTTCGAGTCCGCGCAGATGCTGCACCGCGATTTCGAGCGTCTGCTGAACGCTGGCGCGCGATGGCAGTGGAGGCCGACCAACGATCTCGTCGAGGCGTTGCGCGAGCGCAAGGATCCCCAGGAGATCGAGCGCATCCAGGAAGCCGCCAATCTCGCGCAGCGCGCGCTCGAGCGCACGGTCTCGCAGGTGCGCGTGGGGATGACGGAGCTCGCAATTGCGGGAGTGCTCGAGCAGTCTCTGCGAACGGAGGGAAGCGAGGGCTTTCCGTTCGAGACGATCGTCGCGTCCGGTCCGCGCTCCGCGCTGCCGCACGCGCGCGCCGCCGATCGCGAGGTCGCCGCCGGAGACTTTCTGCTGATCGATTATGGGGCGATCGTGGGCGGCTACTGCTCAGACGTGACGCGCACGTTCGTGGTGGGCCGCGCCTCCGAAGAGCAGCGCGATGCGTACGAGATCGTCCGCGGCGCGAATGCGCATGCGTCGGCGAACGTACGAGCGGGAATGTCCGGGCGAGATGCCGACGCGCTGGCCAGGCAGTACATTGAACAGCGCGGCCAGGGCGACGCGTTCGGACACAGCCTCGGTCACGGCATCGGACTCGAAGTGCACGAGGCACCACGATTGTCGAAGACTGCGGAAGCACCGCTTCCTGCGCAGGCGGTCGTGACAATCGAGCCAGGCATCTATCGCGCCGGCTGGGGCGGCGTACGCATCGAGGATGATGTAGTGCTCGACCCGGCAGGACCGCGTATACTGACGTCATTCCCGCGCGACCTGATGGAAATCGCGTGACGATCACGCGAGCGATCACCCCAATCGGACTATGATCGACTTACGCTACGTAAAAAAAATCGTCGAGCTGCTCGATGGGTCATCGGTCGACTCGATCGAGATCTCGACGGACAAGGGAATGAAGCTGCGCATCTCCAAGACCCCGCAGCAGCGCGGGGCCATGGTGACGCCGGCGGTGCCGCTGCCGGCAATCATGCCCCAGGCGGTTACGAACAGCCGACTTACACCGTCGGAAGGGGTACCCCTCTCGGCCGAAGAAGAGGGATCCGCCAAGGTGGAAGCACCGAAGGCGAAGCTGCTGGAGGTGAAGTCGCCCATGGTCGGCACCTTTTACCGATCGCCGGAACCCGGAATTCCGCCGTACGTCGTGGAGGGGGCTCGCGTCGAGAAGGGACAGATTCTCTGCATCATCGAGGCGATGAAGATCATGAACGAAATCGAGTCCGAGTATTCGGGCGTGGTGCGTGAGGTCCTCGTGTCGGACGCGCATCCGGTCGAGTACGGGCAGGTCCTCTTCCGCGTCGACCCGAATGGCTAACCCGACTGTTCTGCCGCTCACCACCGAAAGTGCCCCTGTGCCCACGCCGCGCGTGCCGGCGCAGGTGGACATTCCGGTTCCCGCCACGCCCGCCTCGTTCAATTTCAAGGCGGTGCTGCAGCGAATGATCCAGCAGAATGCGTCGGACGTGCACTTGAAGGTTGGTCGTCCTCCCGTGCTCCGCGTCAACGGCGACCTGATGACGCTCGAGCTTCCGCCGCTCAAGCCGGAGGATCTGAAGTCGCTGGCCGAGCAGATCATGACGCCCAAGCAGGTGAAGGAATTCGCGGAGGCGAAGGAAGCCGACTTCGCGATCGGCGTGCCGGGCATCGGGCGCTTTCGCGTGAACGTCTATCAGCAGCGCGGCACGATCGCCTACGCCATGCGCGCGGTGCCATACCAGGTGAAGACGGCGCCCGAGCTCAATCTGCCGAAGATCGTCGAGGACATCGCGCTGCGCCCGCGCGGACTCGTGCTCGTTACGGGCGTGACGGGATCCGGCAAGTCCACCGCGCTCGCGGCGATGCTCCAGCACATCAACCAGAAGCGCCACGCGAACGTGATCACGATCGAGGATCCGATCGAGTTCCTCCATCGCGACATCAATTCGAGCATCAATCAGCGCGAAGTCGGCGCCGACACGGGCAGCTTCGGCGTCGCGCTCCGCCGCGTGCTGCGACAGGATCCGGACGTGATCCTGATCGGCGAGATTCGAGACACGGAAACGCTCGAGGTCGCGCTCAAGGCGGCGGACACGGGGCACCTCGTCTTCTCGACGCTCCACACCACCGATGCGACGCAGACGATCAATCGCGTGCTCTCCTTCTACGCACCGCA
>DASXQD010000492.1:0-2469 GCA_036493195.1 Gemmatimonadaceae bacterium
TCAGCCTTCGAGCTGTTCAGAGCCGCCGCGGCGCGTATGAGCGCCTTGAACGCACCCTCATCTATCTGCTCGCCCTCATGAATGTCGATGGCGCGCCTCGCGTTGCCCTCGAGGCTGGAGTTGAAGAGCCCGGAAGGATCCTCGAGCGATGCGCCTTTCATGAACGTCAGCTTCACGACGTTCTTGTACGTCTCGCCTGTGCAGAGAATTCCGTTGTGCGACCACACCGGAACGCCTCTCCACTTCCACCCTTCCTCTACCTCGGGGACAGCCTGTTTGATGAGCGCACGGACACGCGACAGCGTCTTGCCTCGCCAGTCCTTGAGCTCCTTGATTCGTGCGTCGATCAGCCGTGCAGGGGATTCGCTCGCGGCCGTTGCGCCTTTTTTCATCGTGCTTTCACCTCGATGCGCATCTCGTTTTCCTTGTCGGGGTTTCGTTACACTGACTCGCTTGCGAGCATCCGCCATCACATCCGCACACCTTCCGGATGCGCATAGATATTCGCGCTCTCATCGCGCAGCAATCCCACCAGCGTCATTCCCGCCAGCTCGGCCATCCGGATCGCCAGCCCCGTGGGGCGTGAGATCGCGGCGAGAAGCGGAATTCGCGCGACCGCTGCCTTCTGCACCAGCTCGTAGCTCGCGCGGCTCGTGACGACGAGGAATCCGTCGCCGGGATCGCGATCCGTGCGCGCGAGCGCGCCGATCACCTTGTCCACCGCGTTGTGCCGACCGAGATCTTCCCGAGCCACGATCACGGTGCCATCACGCGAGGCCCACGCCGCCGCGTGCATCGCGCCCGTCTCGCGATTCCAGCGTTGCGCGCTCGTGAGTCCGAGCTCCGCGCGGACGATGGCCTCGAAGTCGATCGGCTCCCGCGCCTCCATCGGACAGACCGGACGCACGGCGTCGCTGATCTGCTGCACGCCGCACAGCCCGCACCCGGTGCGCCCCACAAGTCCGCGCGAGCGCGCGGAGATCGAGTCGGCCGCTGCCTCGGGAATCTCGAGAAAGATCTGCGCTCCCTCATCCCGGTGCAAAGTGTAGAGCATGCCGATGTCGCGCACGTGCTCGACGATCTGCTCCGACAGCGTGAAGCCGACGGCAAAATCCTCGAGGTCAGCGGGCGTCGCCATCATCACCACGTGCGGCGTCTCGTTGTAGATCAGCGCCACTGGTATCTCCTCTGCCACGCCGGCGCAGAGCGGCTCCGTGTGCGCGCCGCCCGCGTGCAGAAAATCCCGGCGCTTGACGGGGCGCGCGCGTCCGAGCTCGAACAAGGGATGCGCGGGATTTCCCTTCGCAAGCAGCGCTTCGGCCACGCCCGTCATGTTGACGTCACTGTGCGATGGTCCGGCGCGACGCTCGTCGCATTCTGATCTGCAGATCGAGCGACCGTGATCACGATCGACTTGGATGCGGGCTGGCAGCTGCCGCGGGCCACATCGTCGAGAGGCACGAGTGGATTCCCCTCGGGATAGTAGGTGGCCGTGCAACTGCGCGCGATCGGATACGAGATCACCTGAAAGTGCTGCACGCTCCGTGTCTGTCCTCGCCAGTGACTCGTGATGTCGACGAGCATCTTGGTCTCGAGCCCGCGTGCCGCCATGTCCTCCGGATTCATGAAGATCACGCGGCGGCCTCCCGTGATGCCCCGGTACTTGTCCTCGAGTCCGTAAATGGTGGTGTTGAATTGATCGTGCGAGCGAATCGTGGTCATGAGGAGTTGTCCCGGCTCGAGCACGATCGGGCTCATCGGATTGACGGTGAACTTTGCCTTGCCCGTATCGGTCTTGAAGATCCGCTCCTTCGCGGGAGTCGGCATGAAGAAGCCCTCGGGCTCGCGCAGGCGTTTGTTGTACTCGTCAGTTCCGGGAACGACGTGAGATGCGGCATCGCGAATTCGGTCGTAGTCCGCCGTCATGGCGTCCCAGTCCACGGCGGCCCGACCATCGACAGTCGCCTTCGCCATTCCGCAGATGATCGCGACCTCACTCCGCACCTCGGGCGACGCTGGCGTCAGGTGGCCGCGTGACGACGAGACCTTGTTGACGGTATTCTCCACCGATGTGATCTGCAGTCCCGACGCCTGCACATCCCGCTCGGTGCGGCTGAGACAGGGCAGGAGCAGTGACGTACCTCCGCTGAAGAAGTGGCAGCGATTGAGCTTCGTCGTGATGTGTGCGTTGAGCTGCACGTTGTTCAGTCCGCGCGCGACGGCTTCGGTATCCGGCGCTGCGGACAGAAAATTTCCTCCGAGTGCGATGAATGCCTTCACGCGCCCATCGATCATCGCGTGAATGGAGCCGATGGTGTCGAAGCCGTGCTCTCGGGGCGGCTCGAAGTGGAACTCATCGCGCAGGCGATCGAGGAATGCGTCGTCCATCTGCTCCCAGATTCCCATCGTACGATCGCCCTGCACGTTGCTGTGTCCGCGCACGCACAGCGCTCCCGCGCCGAAGCGGCC
>DASXQD010000493.1:0-4204 GCA_036493195.1 Gemmatimonadaceae bacterium
TCGATCCGCCGATCGATTCGATGTGATTCGGAGCGCGCCGAGCGCGTTCCGAATTGAGAACTCGAAGCACGAGGTGCAGATTGGTCACCATTGATGTCGATGGTGACCATTCGCGCGAGTGGGCCATCGCTTTCCTCGATCGCGCGCCCCTCGAATTCTCCCATCATGCGTCACTCCTTCCTCGTCGCGCTCCTCGCGGTTGCCCTTCCCTGCGCCGCGCAGGGAAAGCAGATCACTCTCGAGGAGCTGCTCAGCGCTCCATTCCCCGACGGGCTGGTTGCATCGCCATCCGGTGGAGTGGTCGCGTGGACCTTCGACGAAGGCGGCTCGCGCAACGTGTGGGTCGCGCGACCGCCCGACTACAAGGCGAGCAGGATCACTTCCTATCGCGGCGACGACGGTCAGGAGATCACGGACCTCACGTTCACGCCCGATGGCAACGCGATCGCGTACGTGCGCGGCGGAAATGCGAACGGGCGCGGTGAGATTCCCAATCCCGCGCTCGACGTCGCGGGAGAGACACAGGCAGTGTGGCTCGTGCAGCTCGCCGGCGGTACGACGCGTCGCATCGGCGACGGACACTCCCCGGCGATCGCGTCGTCGGGCGATCGCATCGCCTTCGAGAAGGGCGGACAGATCTGGGAAGCCTCGCTCCGCGACACGATGCCCGCGACACAGCTGATGCACACGCGCGGAAGGGCCGGCGAGCTTCGGTGGTCGCCCAAGGGTGACAAGCTCGCTTTCGTGAGCGCGCGCGAGGATCACAACTTCATCGGCATCTACGATGTCGGCACGAAGACGCTCGAATATCTCTCGCCGTCGGTCGACTGGGATTCCTCGCCGGTGTGGTCACCCAATGGCGCGCGCGTCGCCTTCATTCGTACGCCGACGACCTCGCGCCGGCCATCGTTCGGCGCGATCCGCACGGAGTCGCCCTGGTCGATCGTCATTGCCGATGTCGCCACTGGCGCGGGCCACGAGATCTGGAAGGCAAAGGAAGGAGCGGGGAGTGCCTTTCGCGGCATCGTTGCCGATGCGCAGCTCATGTGGGCACAGGGCGATCGCATCGTTTTTCCCTGGGAGCGCGACGGATGGACGCATCTGTATGCCGTGAGCGCCTCTGGGGGCGACGCGACGTTGCTCACCCCAGGCAACTTCGAGGTGGAGACCGTCTCGATGGCGCCCGATCGTGCGACGCTCTTCTACTCGTCGAACCAGGGCGACCTAGACCGGCGCCACATCTGGCGCGTGGGCGCGTCGGGCGGCAAGCCGATGGCGGTGACGAGCGGCACGGGAATCGAGTGGTCGCCCGTGCAAACCAGCGACGGGAAGGCGCTGATGATTCTACGCTCCGACGCGAAGCTCCCGGCACGCCCGGCGCTCATCGCAGGCTCCGCGGCGCCGCGCGACATCGCGCCCGAGCTCATCCCCTCGGGCTTCCCTGCGAACGCGCTCGTCACGCCTCAGCAGGTGATCTTTCCCTCGGGCGACGGCATGCTGCTCCACGGACAGCTCTTTCTTCCGCCGGGCGGTGCGAAGGGCGAGCGGCATCCCGCCGTCGTTTTCTTTCACGGCGGCTCGCGCCGCCAGATGCTCCTCGGCTGGCACTACATGTACTACTACAACAACTCGTACGCGATGAACCAGTTTCTGGCGAGCCGCGGATTCGTGGTGCTCGCGGTGAACTATCGGAGCGGGATCGGCTACGGACTCGATTTTCGCGAGGCGCTCGACTACGGCGCCACCGGAGGCAGCGAATACAACGATGTGCAGGGTGCGGGACTCTTTCTGCGCTCGCGCGCGGATGTGGATTCATCGCGCATCGGCGCGTGGGGCGGGTCGTATGGCGGCTATCTCACCGCACTCGCGCTCGCGCGCTCGTCGGACATCTTCTCGGCGGGCGTCGACATGCACGGCGTGCACGACTGGAATCTGGAGTGGGAGACGTTCGTTCCGGGGTGGCGCATCCTCAAGGATCAGGAGGCGCGCCGCACGGCATTTCTCTCTTCACCCATGGCGTACGAATCGACGTGGCGCTCGCCCGTACTGCTCATTCAGGGCGACGACGATCGCAATGTCGCGTTCAGCCAAACCGTGCAGCTCGCTGAAGATCTGCGAAAGCAGGGCGTGGATGTCGAGCAGCTGATCTTTCCGGATGAGGTGCACGACTTCCTCTTGCACCGGAACTGGCTCGCGGCATACACCGCCTCCTTCGACTTTCTCGAGCGCAAGCTCGTGCACAAGAACGCGTCGCATTGAGCTCGCCGTCAAAAAAACACTGGACGCACGACATGAAAAGCGTTACATCGTGTGCAACGCTGCTCTTCCGGGGAGCGCCGAGGTAGACGATGAACGAACAGCGCGACGGCATGCGCGTGAAGCATCCGCGTGTGTGGCTCATGATGATCGCGTTGGCGATGGCGTGCGGGAGGGGAGATGCTCCCGCCGCCGCGGTGCCGGCGAGCGTGACGCCGCCTCCACGAGCACGAGCTGCTCCAGATACCAACCTTCCCGCGGGCGCGATGGGCGATGCCGTGCGCCGCGGGCACGCGCTGCTCGCGGCGACGCGCGACAGCCTGCCGTCGCACGTCGGGAGCTCACTCCGATGCTTCAGCTGCCATCTCGATGAGGGACGCCGCGAGAGTGCGCTCCCGCTCATCGGTTCGTACACGCACTACCCGCAGTACCGCGCCCGCCGCGCGCGCGTCGATCTGATCGAGGACCGCGTGAACGACTGCTTCGAGCGCAGCCTGAATGGAAGCGCGATCGCATTCGAGGGGAACGACATGCGCGACATCGTCACGTATCTCGCGTGGATGTCCCGGGGTGCAACGGCAACTAATTCGGCGCACTCGCACGACGTGCCATCGTTGGCCACTCTCGACGCGGACACGACGCGCGGGGCACGCATCTTCTCCGAGAGCTGTGTGCGCTGCCACGGCGCGTCGGGACAGGGCACCGTGGTCGCGCCGCCGCTCTGGGGCGCCAGGTCGTTCAACATCGGCGCCGGGATGGCGCGCTATCGCACCGCCGCGCTGTTCATCGCGCGCAACATGCCGTTCGACCGACCCGGCTCGCTCACGCCGCAGCAGGCGCTCGATGTCGCGCGCTACGTGGATACGCGCCCCCGCCCGGACTTCCCTGGCAAGGAGGACGACTGGCCGACTGGCGGCCGCCCCCCGGATGTGCCATATCGAAGCAAGCCCGGTTCGCCCTCCGGCACAAACAGCGCGCGCACTCGCGCGCACAACGGCGCGCGGCAGCGCGCGCAGGACGGGTCCCATGAGTGAAGACATTCTTGCCACATCGCCGCGTCGCTCATTTCTCAGCCGCCTCGCGGCGGGAACGGCAGCGCTCGGGCTCACGGCCTTTCTTCCGGTCACGGCGTGCGCGGCCGAAAAGACGGACGCCGCCGCCTCGGACTCTACGTCGGCGGAGGGGAACGAATGGCCCGGAACGCTCAAGACGAAGCACAAGATGGTCGTCGATGCGTTCGCGATGAACGAGGGATTCCCGCTCGCCTTCGCCTACACGTTCATGCTCCCCTATGAAGCCGTGAGCCCGTCGCCAGCGACCGCGGTCATCATCCTCCGACACGCCGGCTTCCCGATGGCGCTCACCGATCCGGTGTGGGCCAAGTACAAGATCGGGAAGGCAATGAACGTCATCGATCCGACGACGAAGGCGCCCGCGGAAAGGAATCCGTTCTTCAACGCAAAGCCCGGATCACTGGTGGTCGATGGCATGGCGATCGACAAGCTGCTCGCGCGCGGGACCATCATCGGTGCATGCAACGTGGCGCTCCATGTCTTGAGCGCCAAGTTCGCGCCCGCAGCAGGCGTGACACCCGAAGTCGCGCTCAAGGAGTGGACGGCTGGGATCATCCCGGGACTCACGGTTATTCCATCGGGCACGTGGGGCGTGAATCGCGCGCAGGAAGCGGGGTGCTCGTACTGCGCTGGGGGATGATGCAGCGGTGAGAGGCGGCGGCGCGCGCACATGCTGCGCGCGTCGCGGCCCGGGCGCGCTAATGCCGTGTCGTGGTTACGTAATAGCAGTCTTTCATTGTTTCATCCGTGAGCTGATGGAGCCCTGTCCCATCCTCCGCGCTCACCGCCCACACAGCCATGTATCCATTGGCCGCACTCGCGAATACCAGCGAGCTTCCGTCGGCGATCCAACTGGGTGTGTAGAACGAGCTCAG
>DASXQD010000494.1:0-3408 GCA_036493195.1 Gemmatimonadaceae bacterium
GCTCAAGGGGATACACAGCCGAGCGCGCGTGACGGAGATGCTCGAGCTCGTGAATCTGCATTCGGTGGCCGACCGCACGGTGGGTGGCTTCTCCGGCGGGATGAAGCAGCGACTCGGGATCGCGCAGGCGCTCATCAACGACCCTGCGCTGCTCATTGTCGACGAGCCGACGGCGGGTCTCGATCCGGAGGAGCGTCTGCGCTTCCGCAATATCCTCTCGGACATCGGCTTCGACCGGCTCGTGATCTTCTCCACGCACATCGTGAGCGACATCGAGTCGATCGCAACCGAGATCGCGGTGATGAAGTCGGGGCGGCTGATCGCGACCGCGACACCACCCGACTTTCTTCGCGCGGCGTCCGGGAGCGTGTGGGAAGCATCGATCCCGCTCGCGCGATTCGATGAGGAGCGGAAACGCCTCCGGATCGCGCGCTCGGTGCGCACGAGCGACGGAGTACACGCGCGCATCGTGCATCCCGAGCGTCCGCTCGATGGGGCGACGCTCGTGGAGCCGGAGCTCGAGGACGCCTTTATCTACGCCCTCACCTTCGCCACGCAATGACGATCGCGGAGCGGGATTCCGCGTTTCAACGGATACTCACGATCGCGGCGACCGACGTGCGCATGCGCATTGCGCGCGGATCCACCGTAGTCGTACTCGTCGCGCTGTGCATCTTCGCCTATGTCCTCGTTCCCGATCTCTCCACGGGGCGAGCGCTGATGCAGGTGAACGGGCACCGCGCACTCTACAACTCCGCCACTATCGCGCTCGCCACCTCATCGCTCTGCGCGACGATGCTCGGACTCGCGGGCTTCTATCTCACGAGCAACACTGTTCGTCGCGACGTGGACTCACGCACCGGATACGTGATCGCATCCACGAGGGTGCGCAGCATCGAATATCTCACGGGAAAGCTCCTCGGCAGCGCCGCCTTTCTCGCACTCGTCGTGGTCGTGTATGCGCTCAACGTCATGGCCATGCAGCTGCTCCGCGGAGAAGCGCCGATCGAGCCGCTCACCTATGTGGCCATGTTCCTCGCCATCGTGGGACCGGTGGTCATCGTGGTGTCGGCCATCGCGCTCATGTTCGAATGCGTGCGACCACTGTCCGGTCGAATCGGTGACATTCTGTACTTTTTTCTTTGGGCGTTCCTCCTCAGCGTGCCCGCGGCTACCGCCGTGAGCGGCGCGTCCGGCGCTGCCTCGCACTTCGATGTGTTCGCCATGTCGTTCATCATCAACGCCGCGAACGACCAGGCCACCAGCGACTTTCACGCGCATCCCGAAGTGAGCATCGGAAGCAGCGCCTTCGATTCCACGAAGGCTCCGTGGCGGTTCAAGGGAGTCACGTGGAGCGCACCGGTAATCGCGGCGCGCCTCACGTCCGCGATGCTGGCATTGCCGGCGCTGCTGATTGCGTGGCTGGCCTTTGCGCGCTTCGATCCGGCGCGAGTGAGAGGCAGCACGAGCGCATCGCACACGAGCGTGCGCGGGCGAGTGGCGGCGCCGCTCCAGCGTGCGCTGAGCGTGCTGCGCCCCGCATCGTGGGCAGGGCCCGGACTCCTCCGTGCGACACTCGGTGAGATCGCGCTCACGCTCATGCTGCGTCCGGCAATACTCCTGGCCGCGATCGCGGCTGCGATCACCGGCGCGCTCCTACCTGCCGTCACCCTTCGCTCGGCGCTCGTTCCGATCGTCTTCGTCGTGCTGATCGCCACGCTGGCGGAGATCCCCACGCGCGATCGCGGGGCGCGAGTGGATGGAATGCGGAATGGCATCGTCGGCGTGCGCGCTTCGAGCGTGTATGCGAAGCTTCTCGCAGCACTCGGAATCGCGCTCGCATTCCTGGTGGTGCCGCTGCTGCGCGTGGCGATCTCCTCGCCCGCCGACGCACTGTCGCTGTTGATTGGCGGATGGCTCTTCGCGGCGGCCGGCATTGGCCTGGGGATGCTATCGCGCACGCCCAAGCTCTTCGCGGGCGTGGCCCTGCTCTTCCTCTACATCGTCGTGAGCAGCGCGCGTGCGCCGGAATTCGACTTCGCGGGATGGAACGGTGTCGCTGACAACCGGGTTCGCGCCGCATACTTCGTGACCGCGATCATCTTCGCAGCGCTCGGGGTTCTTGCAGACTGGCGCACCACCCGTGCGGCGCGGTAGCGTCCGGGTCGAACGTTCGATTGGCTGGCGAGCAGCCGGGAGAGTCAATGTCACGCAGCGCGGCAGTACACCGTTGCTCCTGGGCCGAAGGTGATCCGCTCATGCGCGAGTACCACGACACCGAGTGGGGCGTGCCCGAGCGAGATCCTCGCGCGCTCTGGGAAGCGCTGGTGCTCGATGGCTTTCAGGCCGGGCTCTCGTGGATCACGATCCTGCGGAAACGCGATGCCTTTCGCGAGGAGTTCCGCGGATTCGATCCACACCTCGTGTCCGAGCTCGGCGAAAAGGACATCGTGCGCGCGCTCGCCAACCCCGGAATCGTGCGCTCGCGAGCCAAAATCGAGTCGACTGTCGCGAATGCGCGCGCCTTCCTGAGTATGGAAGCCGATGGCGAGAACTTCTCCACGTTCGCCTGGTCCTTCGTGGGAGATGTGCCGGCCAAGATTCGCGGAGATGTTCCGGCGAAGACGCCGCTCTCTGAGACCATCTCGATCGCACTCAAGAAGCGAGGATTCAAGTTCGTCGGCCCCACCACCGTCTACGCCTGGATGCAGGCGACGGGGCTGGTGAACGATCACGTGTCCGGGTGCTTCAGGCGGGACAAGGTGTAACGCGAATCGCGAAGGCGCGCGATGCGTCAGGGTCGCGGCGCGACGTGCACGGTCGCGGTCACGAAGTCACTCTCCCACACCGTAGCGCCCCCGGTCGACCGACGAAGACTGGTGCCGTTCAGCAGCCAGCGCCCATCCGCGTCGACGATTACCCCCGCTCGCCCCGCAGCATCGGTGTGAAAGAAGATCGCCTTCGATCGGCCTTCCCGGATCGCTCCCACCGAGAATCCCGATACCGGCACACCGTGCCGCAGCACACGAACGACCAGTGTGTCTCCGGCACGTAACGCGGTCGGGTCACGCTCGGGCACGATCTCGAGAGCGAGCCCGAGGGGTCGCGTCCAGCTCTTGTCCGCAATCCACGCGCTATCGCTCTTGGCGGGGGCGACCCGCACGAACGTCATTGCGTGCTTGGTATACGACTCTGTCCACTTCTGCTTTGCGCCGAGTGACTTCCACGCCGCGCGAATCGCATCGCTCGCATCGATTTCGTTCAGGTACTCGTCGATCAGGTGCGGCGCGAGCACGAGCGTCTTCGGCTGGAGCTCGATTCCGACGGAGGCGACGCCGGCGGCGCGCGGCGTCCACATGTACTCGAGTCGCAGGGCGGCGGCGGTAGGTCGCGGCAGCGAGCGTGTGA
>DASXQD010000495.1:0-5156 GCA_036493195.1 Gemmatimonadaceae bacterium
AGCGAGCCAGACGGCCGCGCGCGAGGTCGTATGGGTCACGCGCGATGGGGTCGTCAGCCGCGTCGATTCGTCGTGGAAAGTCGACGGAACGATCACTGATCTCTCGCTCTCTCCGAACGGTCGCGCGCTGGCGATCACACAGACGCACGGCGGCACCGCGGCTATCTGGGTCAAGCAACTTCCCTCGGGCCCGTTCTCGCGCCTCACGTTCGGCGACACGTCCTTTCTCCGCCCATCTTGGACCCCGGATGGCACGCAGCTCCTCTATCTGGGAGATCGAGGGGACGGCGCCGGCAATGTGTACATCAAGCGCGCAGATGGTGTCGGCGCCGCGAAGCTCGTGCTGAAGCCGCGGGTGGGGATGTCGCAGGTATTTCCGAGCCCGGACGGGCAGTGGATGATCCTGCGAAGCTCCGTGGCCGAAGTGGGGAACGGAGAAATTTTCGCCGTTCACACAGGCGACAGCGCGCTCGTGCCGCTGGTCACGACACCGGCGCGCGATGGATTTCCCGCACTCTCGCCGGACGGGAAGTACCTGGCCTATTCATCCGACGAATCGGGAACGTTCGAGGTCTACGTACGGCCCTTTCCGAACGTCGCCGAGGCGCGTTGGCAGGTGTCGACCGCGGGTGGGCGGGCGCCACTCTGGAGCCACAGCGGAAAGGAGCTTTTCTTCCGCAACAATCACAACGACCTGGTGGCGGCACAGATCGCGACGTCGCCTTCCTTCACCGTTCAGTCACAGAAGACGTTGTTCCCGCTCACCGGTCTGGCGTTCGGCGCGGAGATTCAGCCCTTCGTCGTCGGCCTCGACGACAAGAAATTCCTCATGATGCGCGAGACGGTCGCCGCGGAGGCCGGCCTGCTGATCGTGAATGAGCATTTCGTGGACGAGTTGACCGCGAAGGCTCGCGCGCAGAAGTAGGGCTGGAACCAGCCCTCGCTACGCGGACCTTCCGGGCAAGTCGCGGATACAAGTGTCATGCGGATGCTCGGATCGCGCTTTCCATCGGCAAGCGCTTCGTACATAAATCTTTATGTGATGATCGGGTATGGCATGTAATCGCCGCGTTTTTCGCTCGGTCATCGCCTGTGTTGCTGCGCTGCTCGTGGCGCCGCATGCGCTCTTCGCGGAGCAGATCAGCACTGGCGACACGCTGCACATCCGCCTCCTCGAGCGAGTCCACAGCCATCATCGCGCGCGGCCCGCGGTTCATGCGCTCGTCATCGCTCCGCTGGCTGACGCCGATGGGCGGGTTTTGCTTCCGCCCGGAGCCATCCTCTCGGGCCGCTTTGCCGGCTCGGGCATGGAGCACTTCGATGGGAAGCGCCACTGGCTCGCGCTGCACTTCGACAGCGCTGCGGTACCGATCTACGACACCGCGAACGACACCGTTCACGCGGCCATATCGATGCGCGTGGTTGCGATCGATGACGCGCGCGAGACGGCGGATTCGGCGGGCCGTATCGTTGGGCCGGCGATTCCATCCGTGATCCACTCGAAGGGCGACTGGGCGGTCGTCGCGTTCGGAATCCTGCACCCCGTGAGCGCGATCGTGCTGGCGACGGCGCTCGAGGGGGAGATGAGGGAGCGGCATCGCGCGGTGTCGCTCGACGCGGGAACGGAGATGAGCGCAGTGCTCACGACGCGCACGACGCTCGCGCGGCTCACCGAGTGGAAGCCCCCGCCGCCCATCGTGAGTGGCGCCAGGCCGGACTCGATTGCGAGGTCGGTGCCGCTCCGCGCAACGCTCCGCGCGAGAAATGCGCCGTCGGACATCGTGGGCGTCGCCGTGATCGGAACGGCGGCACAGGTGCGCGACGCATGCACCGCCGCCGGCTACTCGCGCGCGGCGCAGATGAACCTGGGAACCGATCTCGAGACCGTCGTGAAAGCCGCCAAGGGCGAGGGCTACGGAGCGCAACCCGTGTCCGAGCTCGTGCTCGGGGGCCGCGCGCCAGATGCGGTCTACGAAAAGGTGGCCGACAGCTTCGTCAGGCGACACCATTTTCGGGTGTGGCGCTGGCCCGCTGCCGTGGCGAGCAGCGACAGTACCGCGCTCTGGCTCATTGCGGCGACGCACGACACCGGCGTCACGTTCTCCAAACAGCGCAATGCGTTCACGCACACGGTCGATCCGCGCGTCGATCTCGAGCGCGACAAGGTCGTGAGCGATCTCGTTGCCACGAATCGCGTCGCCGCCATGAGCTACGTGCAGCGAGCGGCGCCCGCGGGCGGCGCGACGGTGAACGCCGGGCGCGTCCCGATGGTGACCGACTGGAAGCTGGCGGTGCTGGTACTGAAGTAGCCCGTCAGGGCTTCGCGCCGGTAGTGAGCGGAAGCTTTCGTCGCGCCCAATCCTCGTAGGAGCCATCGTACAGCTTCACCGGAAGACCGAGCGCGCGCGCAGCCAGATACGTGGTGCTCGCCCGATATCCCACCCAGCAGTACGTCACGACCGTGTCACCCGGGTGCATGCGATCCGCGTACAGCTTCGCGAGCTCGGGCCGGCTTTTCAGGGGCTCGCCATGCGCGGACCCGCTGTCTCCCTGAAAGAGTTGCTGCCACTGCAGCTGCCGCGCGCCGGCGAGATGACCCTCGCTCGGCATCCCGTGCCGCATTCCCGATCCCAGATACTCACCATCCGTTCTCGTATCGATGAGCGCAATTCCCGGCTTCCCGATTCGCGACTCGATCCAGGGTGCGGTCGCGAGCACGCTCTCCTGCGGACGTGCGTGCAAGGTGCCGCGCGCGACGGGCTTCGCGGCCGTCTCCATCGATCGTCCCTCGGCGCGCCACTTGGGCAAGCCACCGTCGAGAAACGAGACTCGATTGTGCCCCAGATAATCGAGCGCCATCACCGCACGCGCGGCTGCTGGCGCCTCGCTCGAGTAGTACACGACGACGTGCGAGCGGTCGGACACGCCCGCGCGCTCGAACGCATCGCGAAGAGAGTCGACCGATGGCATCTCCGATCCCAATCCATCCTTGTCGATCGCGATCGCGTCGTAGGACAACTCGTGCGCTCCGGGAATGTGACCGGCCGTGAACGGAGCATCGTGCATCATCGCCATGTCGACCTGGAGCACCACCAAATCGGGATCGTGAAGATGCGCCGCGAGCCACGCGGTCGAGACGATGACGGAATCGCCGGTGCTTCGTGGAGGCAGGTGCCGCACCGGCGCGGAATGTTCGTGCGTAGCCGGGAGCGCGAACGTCGTGATCAGCAGCAGGGCAGGGAAGCGCATTGGTGCTCCTACAGGCCTGGGCGGTGTGCAGGCTCGCGTAGTCGCACCTGCAGTAATGCCTACGGAAGCTGCCCCAGCGCGGTTTCGAGCTCGCCCAGTAGCGAATGACCGTCTGCCGCGGTGAACGGCATCGGTGGGCGGATCTTGACCACGTTGTGGTACGGCCCGTCGGTGCCGAGGAGGATGCCGCGCTCGCGCATGCGATTCGCCACGAACGAGGCCTCCGCACCAGCGGGCTCCAGCGTTTCGCGATCGCGCACCAGCTCCACGCCCCAGAAGAGTCCCGAGCCGCGCACGTCGCCGACAATCGGAAATCTGTCGACGAGTGCGCGCAGCCCCGCACCCATGGAATCGCCCACGGCGCGCGCGTGCTCCTGCAGCCTTTCGTCGCGCACTACGTCCAGCACCGCAATCCCAACCGCGCACGACACGGTGTTGCCGCCGAAGGTGCTGAAGAACTCCATTCCATTGTCGAACGCATCCGCGATCGCACGCGTCGTCACGACGGCCGCGAGCGGATGTCCGTTGCCGAGCGGCTTGCCCATGACGACGATGTCCGGAACGACTCCCTGATCCTCGAATGCCCAGAAGCTCGTGCCCATGCGTCCGAGCCCGGTCTGCACCTCGTCCGCGATGCACACGCCGCCGGCGGCACGCACGTGCGCATACACGTGCTCGAGATAGCCACGCGGCAGCACGAGCTGTCCGCCCACGCTCGGGCACGTCTCGGCGATGAACCCCGCGAGCCCTCGGTCACTCTCGCACACCCGCTGCGCGATGTCGCCGACGTGTGACGCGTACTTCGCTCCGGCTTCGGGATCGCTCGTTTTGTGCGCGCCGCGATACGGGTCGGGGAGCGGAGCGACGTGCACCCAGTCGGGCGCGCCGCTGCCACCAGGGCCGGCGTGCTTGTACGGGCTGATGTCGATGAGCGACGTGGTGTTGCCGTGGTACGCCGCCTCGAGCACGATCATGTCGCGGCTGCCGGTGTACGCACGCGACAATCGCAGCGCGAGCTCGTTCGCCTCGCTCGCGGAGTTCAGGACGTAGCAGACATCGAGCGCAGCAGGAAATGTGGCGAGCAGTCGCTCGGCGTACTCCATCAACAGATCGCTGAGATAGCGCGTGTTTGTGTTGAGCACGCGCATCTGCGTCGCCGCCGCGTCCACGACGCGCGGATGACAGTGCCCCACGTGAGGCACGTTGTTGTACGCGTCGAGATAGCGCCGGCCCTCATCGTCGTAGAGATGCTGCATCCAGCCGCGAACGATTTTCACCGGCTCGCGATACGCGAGGCTGAGATTCCCGCCGATCACCTCGCGGCGCGCGGCGAGCGTGCTCCGCCTGTCGGCAGCGGGTGCTGGAAATCGATCCGCGGGCACGCGCACGATCAGATTCGGATCGGGGCAGAGCGCCCGCCACACCGCGCGCTGCGACGGCAGCGCGACGCCAGGAAAGTCGGTGCCGAGGTCGAGGATGTCGGTGATGACCTGAAAGTGCAGATGCGGTGTCCATCCACCGTTCACTTCGGCAGGTCCGAGCGATGCGATGCGGTCGCCCGCCTCGATCTTGAGTCCAACCTCCAGACCATCCAGAGACTTTCGGCTCAGGTGGCCGAACAGCGTGAAGAACTCCGTGCCATCGTCCGTCTCGTGGCGAAGCACGATCACGGGGCCGTAGTCGAGCAGCTGGCGGTTGTCGGCGAAGGCGTGCACGACACCATGCAATGGCGAAAACACCGAGGTGCCCACGGGCGCGAACAGGTCGAGCCCGATGTGAATCGTTCGATGCTCGGCGAGCGGACCGCCGGCACCGGCGAATTCCGGCGCGGTGTAGATCAGTCGCGGCTCATCGTAGCGGCCGATCGCGAGCTTCGCGTTCGCGCGGCGCATGGCGTCGAGCACGCG
>DASXQD010000496.1:0-2398 GCA_036493195.1 Gemmatimonadaceae bacterium
CCGGCGATTGCCGGACCAATCATGCGCGCGGCATTGAACGACGTGGAATTCAGCGCGACGGCGTTCGACAGCTCGGCCTCACCCACGAGCTCCGTGACGAACGTCTGCCGCGCCGGCGCATCGAAAGCCGTCACGCAGCCCAGCAGGAGCGCGAACACGTACACGTGCCAGAGCTGGACGACGCCGGTGATCGTGAGTACCCCCAACGCGAGCGCAAGCGCGCCCATCGACGCCTGTGTGGCGATGAGAACCTTTCGAAGATCGAGCCGATCCGCGGCGAGGCCGGTGAGCGGCAGCAGGACCAGCTGCGGTCCGAACTGGAAAGCCATCACGATGCCCACCGCCGTGGCGTTCTTGTCTGTGAGCTCGGTGAGCACGAGCCAGTCCTGCGCGATGCGCTGCATCCACGTGCCAACGTTGGACACGATCGCGCCGGAGGCCCAGAGCCGGTAGTTGAAAATGCGCAGCGAGCGAAAAGTGCTCGTGAGCGACTTCGTCACGGGTGGGTACGCTCGAGCAGCTTGATGATCTCGCCGGAGGTGCCCGTCTCGCCAAGGCGCGGAAAGATGCGCGTGATGCTGTTCGTGTGCGCATCGAGGCTCATGTCGGTCATCGCGTCGACCGCGAGGGCGACGTTGAATCCCAGCTCGTGAGCGAAGCGCGCGGTGGATTCCACGCCGGCGCTCGTGGATATGCCGACGATCACCACCTGAGTGACGCCGAGCTTCTCGAGATACTCGCGAAGCCCGGTGTTGGTGAACGCGCCCCACGTTCGCTTGGTGACGCGATGATCGGACGGCTGCGGTTTGAGCTCGGGAACGAGCTCGGCCCAATCATCAGGCCTGCCGGCGGTGCTGCGGGATTGCTCCGCTCTCCCCGGAGCGCCGCCCGTGACGTTTACCAGAACCACGGGCAGGCGATGACGCCGAAATGCGCTGGCGAGATCCGCGGCGCGCGCCACCACCTCTGCCGCAGGATGCGCCGTGGGCATCCCGACGATTCCCTTCTGCAGATCGATGACGATGAGCGCGGTGACCGGATCGAGCGCGGTTATGGACACTGTGCTCCTTATTCCGTGAGGCGCTCGAGCAGCTCGACGCTCATGCCGAGCTTCTCCTGTTCGCGCGCGGTGAGCTTTGCCTGGATCGCGCGAAAGAGCCAGTCTTCGCGCGCCGCCCGGCTCGCCTTGAGCATCCGCTTGCACTCGGCCGTGAGCTCATAGATGGTCTGGCGTCCGTCGGCAGGATCGGGCGTGCCGGCCACGAGCTTCTCGGCCTCGAGCACGGCGATCGTGGCCCCCATCGATTGCGGGCGCACACCCTCCGCGCGAGCGAGCGTGGTGACGGTAGCCGGCCCGTCGCGATCGAGTCGGCCCACGGCCGACAGCTGCGATGCGGTGAGATTTCCGGGGCGCGTCTCCTCGCGCAGGCGGCGACTCAGCCTGCCGATGGTGACGCGAAGCTCGCCCGCGAGCGCCATGGTGCGCGAGGCGCCGGATGTGCTCTGCACGGCGGTCATGCGTGTGCTCCAGAAAAGATACGAAGGTAATCTACCAAGGCTGCCTTCGTAGTTCAACCGGCGCGCAGCTCACTCCGCTAGATCGCCATCTCCCGGGACAGCACGCCTTCGAGCGTGAGCAGGTGCGCCTTCCTCGGCAATCCTCCGCCAAAGCCGACCAGCTTGCCGGTCGATCCCACCACACGATGACAGGGCGCGATGATCGGAATCGGATTCTGCCCGTTTGCCGCGCCCACCGCGCGGATCGCCGAGGGATGCCCGATCTGCGCAGCGATCTGGCCGTACGACCTCGTCTCGCCGAACGGAATAGTGAGCAGCGCATTCCACACCTTGCGCTGAAAGTCCGTTCCGGCGAAATGCAGCTTCAGCTCGAAAGACTTGCGCTGACCTTGGAAGTACTCCTCGAGCTGCTGCGTCGCAGCCGCGAGCAGGGGATGCTGCGGCGCCTCGGTGCCCTCGGGCTGCGGATCTCGATGCGCGCTCTCTTCCTCCCAGGAGACCGCCACGAGACTGTCTTCGTTCGCGACGAGCCTCAGCGGACCGATTGGAGAATCCACGATCCGGAAATAGAGATTCGTGTCGCTGGTGCGTGCCGAGCTCCGCATGATCGCTCCTGGACTTACGTGCCGGAGCCGAAGTTTAGCCTCCGCGCAGCACGTCCATGGGCTCGAGGCGCGATGCCCGGCGCGCCGGGAGGTAGCTCGCAACGAGCGCGACCACGCACAGCATCACGAGCACGCCTGCGAACGCGAGCGGATCGGTGGTGCTCACGGAGTAGAGCAGCGACTTGAGCACGCGCGTGGACGCGAGGGCCGCAATTGCTCCCACCGCTGCGCCGGTCAGCGCCAGCGCCACACCCTGACGAACCACGAGCCGGACG
>DASXQD010000497.1:0-9584 GCA_036493195.1 Gemmatimonadaceae bacterium
GCTCTCTGCCCTTGCTCTTCCCGCCCAGTCCGCAAAACGGCCTCTGCGCTCTGCCGATATCTACCGCGTGCGCGACGTTCAGGACCCAAAGCGCTCGCCGGATGGCAAGTGGGTGGCGTACACGGTCTCGAGCGTCGACACCGCCCGCGATCGCAACACCTCCGACATCTGGATGGTGAGCTGGGACGGATCGCAAGAGCGCCAGCTCACGCACACGCCGGAGAGCGAGAGCTCGCCCCAGTGGAGTCCGGATGGCAAGTGGCTGTCCTTTCTGTCCTCGCGCGACGGCGGCGACGGTTCGCAACTCTGGCTTCTCGATCGCAACGGCGGCGAAGCGCGACGTGTGAGCGATGTGCCTGGTGGAATCGAGGACTACGCGTGGTCGCCCGACGCGAGGCGTCTCGTCTTCGTGATCAGCGATGCGCCGAGCGCGGAGAGCGCGGGGCGCACGAAGAAACCGATCGTCATCGACCGGCTGCACTTCAAGTCGGATCCCGGCGGCTACGTGCTCGACGACCATGATCATCTCGCCCTCTTCGATCTCGACACGCAGAAGCTGGAGGCGCTCACGTCAGGCACGCACGACGAGACTGATCCCGTGTGGTCTCCCGACGGAAGCCGCATCGCCTTCGTCAGCAAGCGGGTGGCCGGAGATCCGGACCTGAGCGAGAACGACGACATCTTCGTCATGCAGGCGAAGCCCGGCGCGCAGATCACGCGTGTGACGACGTTCGATGGTGAGGACGACGGCCGCATCGCGTGGAGTCCCGACGGACGGCGCATCGCGTATCTCACCGGGATCGCGCTGCCGAATCACTCCTTCCGCATGTGGAAGCTCGCGGTCGTTCCGAGCGGCGGCGGCGCGGCGACCATCCTCACCGATGCACTCGACCGTCAGGTCATAGAGCCGGCCTGGTCCATCGACGGTAAATGGATCTACATGCTCGAGGAGGACGATCGTTCACAATACGTCGCGAGAATATCGGCGCAGGGTGGCCGCGTCGAGCGCGTGGCCGCCGACAAGCACATGGTCACATCGCTCTCGCTGGGCAGCGATGGCGCAGCAACCCTCACCGTCGCCGGCGACAGCGAGCCGCCGGAGATCTACGCGCTCGAGGGAAGTGCGCTGCGGAGGCTCACGCATCAGAACGACGACTGGCTCCGCGAGATTCAGCTCGGCATCACCGAGGAGTTTGCGTCACGCGGCAAGGACGGCTACGAGGTGCATGGGATGCTCCTCAAGCCCGCATCCTACGTGCGCGGCCGAAAATATCCGACGCTGCTTCGCATTCACGGCGGCCCCGCATGTTGCCAGGACTCGCACGCCTTCAACTTCGAGCGCGAGCTCTTCGCTGCCAACGGATATGTCGTCGTTGCCGCGAACTATCGCGGAAGCCGGGGGCGCGGTGCGGCCCATCAGCGAGCGATCGCGCACGACGGAAGTGACAAGGCGGTCTTTGATCTCCTCGGCGCAGTCGATTACGTGGTGCGGATCGGGCTCGCAGATCCGGACCGTCTCGGCATTGGCGGCTGGAGCAACGGAGCGATTCTCACAGATCGCATCATCACCATCGATCACCGCTTCAAGGCAGCGATCGCGGGAGCGGGTACGGCGAATCCCATCGCCAACTACGGAACCGACCAGTACCTGCCCGACTCGGGCGATGCACCCTGGAAGAACCCGCAAGCGTGGATGACGCGCTCGTATGTTTTCTTTCACGCCGATCGGATTACTACGCCCACGCTTTTCATGGGCGGTGACCGCGACTTCAACGTCCCGATCGCTGGGAGCGAACAGCTGTACTTTGCGCTCCGGAGTCGGGGCGTCCCGACGGAGCTCGTCATCTACCCCGATCAGCATCACGGAATCTCTAAGCCGAGCTACAAGAAGGATCGGCTCGACCGCTACACAGGCTGGTATGATCGTTACATAAAAGACGGCGCTCGGGCGAGCGCGAGTAGCAGGTAGGAGTGTTCGGGCCATCCCAAGGCCCTTAAGACAGGCGCACTACGGCAAAGTCGGCCCTGCTTTTGCGTTTCGAACCGTGATCCCGACGGTGAGGGAATGCGTGGCAGATATTGATGGACTCGAGCACAACCCGGATAACATGCGCAACACGCAACCGGGTTTTGTGGTGGACACGAAGCGTGAGCGCGGAGCGCGCGCGGCAAGATCCACAACTCGTCGCGAACCGGCGGCCGGACAGGATCGCCTGGCCTTTCTCACGGAAGCGAGCCGCAAATTGGCCGCTTCGCTCGATTACGAGAGCACGCTCACGAGCATCGCGGGCATGTCGGCCTCGTATCTCGATGCGTGGGTGATGGTGGATGTGGTCGACGACGATGGCGCGATTCGCCGTCTCACCGTTCAACACCCGGATCCGGAGCTGCAGGAAAGCGGCGCTGAGGAACCGGCACCTCCCGAGACGCTGAGCACGCACGCGTATCTGAGCGTGCCCATGAACGCGCACGGGTCCGTGTGGGGTGCGATCACCTACGTCGCGACTCAGGAGGGTCGCCGCTTCAGTGATGGCGACCGGGACATGGCCGAGGATCTCGCGAGCCGGGCCGCGATGGCGATAGAGAGCGCGCGTCTGAATCGGAACGCGAACGCCGCGCGCGCGCAAACGGACGCTGCGGTCGGCGCAGCCGAGGAGGCGGGCCGGAGAAAGTCCGAGTTTCTCGCGACGATGAGCCACGAGTTCCGCACGCCGCTCAACGCGATCCTCGGGTACGCGCAGCTGCTCGACATGGGAGTGCTCGGCCCCACCACGCCGGCGCAGAACGCGCATCTCGAGCGCCTTCAGGCGAGCGCGCATCACCTGCTGCAGCTCGTGGACGATGTGCTCGATGTGGCGAAGGCCGACGCGGACAGACTCGACGTCCGCCAGGATGTGTTGATGACCGGCGCAGCAGTCGTTGCCGCGACAGCGCTCGTTCACCCGCAGGCTACAGCGAAGGGAATTCGATTGATGGACCTCAATCACGACGAACCGGGTGCGGCGTTCGTCGGCGACGAGCGGCGTGTGCGTCAGATTCTCGTGAATCTTCTGTCGAACGCGGTCAAGTTCACCCCGCCCGGCGGCGAAGTGACCGTCATCTGTGGGGCGACGGACGAGCCGGACCCCGGCGCGCAGCTGGGGGAGCGTGAGTCGGCGCCCAGCAAGAGCGAAGCGCCGCACGCGGGACGGCCGTGGGCATACATTCGCGTCAACGATTCCGGCCCCGGCATCGCACCTCAATTCATGAGCCGATTGTTCGAGCCATTCGTGCAGGCGGACAGCGCGCTCACACGCGAGAAAGGCGGCACGGGACTGGGCCTCGCAATCAGCCGGCGGCTCGCTCGGCGCATGGGAGGAGACATTTCGGTGCGCAGCAAGCCTGGAGCGGGAGCTGTGTTTACGCTCTGGTTGCCCACACCTCGCTCGGAGTCGCTGGCGCAGCCCACGAGCGCGATCCCGTTCGATACCTCGCGCCGCACACCATCATCAACGATGGCGATCGACTCGACCGACAATGAACCGCTCGAGGACGCGGCCTATGCCGTGCTCCACGCGATCGGCACGAGGTTGTCCTCGGATGCGGAGATGATCGCCGAACGCTACGTGGCGGCGCTTCGTGCCGATGGCAACTTTCCGGGCGCGAAGGATTTGCGCGGCGCACAATTGCGCGACCATGCCACGCCGCTGGTCGGGCTGCTCGCCTCCCAGCTCACGATCATCGGTGAGACGCTGGGGAAAGACCCGGACCTCCTCGGCGACACCGGACACGTAACGCGACTCATGGCGGAGCTGCATGGCGCGCAGCGGCACCGGCTCGGTTGGAGAGAGAGCGACATTGAGCGCGAGATAAACATTCTGTATTACGAGATCGAGCGCGCGATTCGTGTCGCAGTGGATACCTCCGCGACCGCCGAGGCGCTGCACGAGCCCACGCTCAACAAGGGGCGACAGGCGGTGCCACAAGCGTCAGTCGTGGTGGCGACCAATTACGCGCTCGATGTCGTCTCTCGAGTGCTCCACCAGGTATCACTCACCACCCTGCGGAGCTACCGCTTCGCGAGGGACGCGGACGCGCCCTGAGCGCTACTTCAGATACTTTCGAAACCAGGCGATAGTTGCGGGCCAAGCCTGGCGCGTTGCGTCGAGATTCGCTTTCATGATCGAGCCGTCGGTTTGCGTCTGCGCGCGGAGAAAACCGTGCGCGGCTCCAGGAAAGATCGTGTGCTCGTAGGTGCGGCCGAGCGCTTTCATGGCGGAGTCGGTGCCGGGAACGGTGAGCGCGATGCGCGCGTCGGTTCCGCCGTACAGGCCGAGCACCGGGGCATGCACGTTGGGGAGCTGATCGGGCTTGGGAGGCACGCCATAGTAGACCACGGATGCCCCGAACTGCGGCGAGGTACCGGCGTGCGCGGCGTGAGCGAACGACACGCCACCGCCCCAGCAGAATCCGACGATCCCGTACTTCCTTTCCGCGGCGGGGAGCGCCATCGCGTACTGCGCGACAGCGTCGAGATCGCGCTGCACGACAGCGGGATCGAGCGTGCTTATGAGAGCAGGACCCTGCGCCTTGAGCGTGCTGTCGTCGAGATTCGGAGCGATCTTGCCGGTGAGCAGGTCGGGTGCGATCGCAATGAAGCCGTCCGCTGCCAGCTGGTCGGCGACGCTTCGGATCCACGTCGACAATCCGAAGATCTCGTGCACGACGACCACCACCGGTGCTTTCGTGCTCACCTGCGGGTACACCACCCACGCGCGCACGCTGTCGCTGCCGACCTTCACCATCACCCACTCGCCGTGACGCGGTGACTTCGCGAGGCGCGTTTGCGCATCGGCGCCGCCAGCCGGCAGGTCGGCCGCCTGCTGCACGGAGTCGCGCTGCGCGCTCGATACAGCGGCGCCAGCGGACGCGGAATCGTGCCCGGAGTGGGTGTCCGCGGCGCTTCCGTGCTTCGCGCACGCGGTGAGGGCCACTGCCGCGAATGCAAGCACGCCAAGACGAGTGTGGCTCATTGGATCTCCGTTCACTGTGGAATGACGTAGTCCTGCGCGCCGATCAGCTGCCACGTGCCATCGCGATTCTGCCACGTGTCCGTGAACGCGTAGCGCCGATCGAATGGTCCGGTCTTGTTGTTTCCCTTCACGTGCAGCACGCCGGTGATGATCTGCGTGTTGCCGAAATCGTGCATCTTCATGTTCTCGTTGCCAGCCCATTTCGTGGTGTCGTCACCGGTTGCGCTCGCGATCACATCATCGCGGCTCATCACGCCGGAGTCCTCTGTGTAGACGAATCCCGGTGCGAGCAGGCGATCGAACGCCTTGGGATCGCGCGCGACGAGGCCGCGAGTCCACTCCTCCTCACGCGCGAGCGGCGCCGCGTGTGCGCCGGCTGCCGCCGGCGAGGGGTCCGCGGACTCAGCGCTCGACGCGCTCGCATCGGTCGATGCACTCGCGCTCATCTTCGTCTGATAGACCGGCGCCCCACCAACATACGTCGCGACCACTTGCGCGCTCAAAATTTTCTCGGGCGCAATCGTCATGATGTCGCGATCGAGCACGGTGAAGTCCGCGTACTTGCCCGCAGTGATCGAGCCGAGCTCGTTCTCCTGGAATGCCGCGAACGCAGGCCAGAGCGTCATCGACCGCAGCGCCTCGTCGCGGGTCATGCGCTGATCGGGGTACCATCCACCCGCGGGCGAATTCTCCGCGTCCTGCCGCGTGACTGCGGAGTGAAAGGTGATGATCGGATTCACGTGCTCCACCGGAAAGTCGGTTCCGTTCGGAATCACGACGCCCGTGTTGAGCAGCGTGCGCCAGGCGTACGCGCCGCGAATGCGCACCGGCCCGAGCCTGCGCTCCGCCCATGGCATGTCGCTCGTCTGGTGGCTCGACTGCATGCTCGGGATCACGCCGAGCTGCGCGAAGCGAGGCATGTCCTCGGGCGAGATGATCTGCGCGTGCTCGATGCGCGGCCGCGCGTCCACGGTGTGAACGGCGTTCAGCGCAGCCTCGTACGCATCGAGCGCGTTGCGATTGCCGCGATCGCCGATCGCGTGGGTGCTCACCTGGAATCCGTGGCGGAACGCCTCGATCGCGCGCGCCTTGAGATGTTCGGGCGTGGAGACGAGCAGCCCCGTGTTCGCGCTGTCATCGGAGTAGGGAGCGAGGAGTGCCGCGCCGCGCGAGCCTAGTGCGCCGTCCGCGTACAGCTTGATCCCGCGCACCCACACGTGCCCATCGTACTCCGCCTTGCGCGGCCCGCGCGCGTAGAAAAAGGCGAGTGCTGCAGAGTCGTCCGTCACCATCTCGTACGCGCGAAGCGGGAGCTTTCCGTCGCGCGCGAGCGACTCGAATGCCAGAATCGTTTCGCGATCCTCACCCATGTCCTGCACCTCGGTGAGTCCCCACCTGTTGCTCTCGACGGCCGCGGCGTGCAACGCGGTCGTGAGCTGCGCAGGCGTGAGCTTCGGCTCCGCCCCGTAGACGAGCCCCATCGCGTTGTCCACGAATACGCCCGTGGGATTCCCCTGCGCATCCCGTATGATACGACCGCCGGTCGGATCGGACGTTTTCGATGTGATGCCGGCTTTGCGCATCGCCTCGGCGTTTGCGAGCACCGCATGTCCGTCCACGCGGTCGAGGATCACGGGATTGTTCGGCACGGCGCGATCGAGCGCCTCGTGCGTGGGGAACTCCTTTACCGGCCACCGATTCTGGTCCCAGCCATTGCCGGTGATCCACTGGCCAGGCGCCGTCGTCTTCGCGCGCGCGGCCACGCGCGAGATGATCTCTTCGTAGCTCGGCGCGCCCGTGAGATCGACGCTCTGCAGCGCGAGACCGAGGCCGAGCAGATGCGCGTGTGCGTCGATGAATCCGGGATACGCTGCCGCGCCGTGCAGGTCGAGCATGCGCGTGGATGGTCCCTTGAACATCATGGCGTCGCGCGCCGTGCCCACGAACACGAACCGTCCGCCGCGAATCGCGAATGCTCCCACGATTGGACGCGTGACATCGACCGTGTAGATCGGACCGCCCGTGACGATCAGGTCCGCCGGCTGCTTCGCCTGCGCGGCAGCGATCAATGGCGCGTTCAGTGACGCTGCGACGAGCAGCGACAATGTGGTGCGAAGTGTGATCATCTTCACCGTGTATGGTTTATGCGGGCTTCGCGATACAGGCATGAACGAAGCTCACGGACATCGAGCCTTCGCCAACGGCCGAAGCGCAGCGCTTTACGGAGCCACTCCGAACATCGCCTGCGGCGAACACTCCCGGAAGGCTCGTCTCGAGAAGAAATGGCCGGCGGCCCGCTGTGCGCCACCGTTCGGCATCCGCGGTCTCGGGCGGAAGCGAGTTGCCCGTCAGCACGAATCCGTTCTTGTCGAGCGCCACGCAGCCGCGCAGCCAGTCCGTATTCGCCTGGGCGCCGATGAAGAGAAAGAGCGAGCTCGTGTCGATCTGCTTCTCCGTTCCGTCCCGAGTGGAATGGCGAAGTGACCGCAGATGCCCATTGCCTTCGAGCTGCGTGACCTTAGAGCCGAGATTCACCGTCACGTTGTCGATACTCTGCACCTGCTCGACGAGATAGCGCGACATGCTCGCGCCGAGGTCGGCGCCGCGAACGAGCACGTGGACGTGCCGCGCCTGGCGGGCGAGGTGCACGATCGCCTGCCCCGCAGAATTCCCGGCACCGACGACGACGACTTCTTCGCCCCTGCACAGCCTCGCCTCAATGTCGGTGGCGGCGAAATAGATGCCCGCGCCCTTGAAGTCGTCCTCCCGAGGCACCCCGAGATCGCGATATCTCACTCCGCTCGCGACGAGCACACAGCGCGTGCGGATGCGCGTGCCGTCCACGAGCGTGACCACGCGCTCACCGCTATCGATCCCGAGCGAGCGCACTTCGCATGGCACCGTCACGCGCGCGCCGAATCGCTGCGCCTGGAGGAGCGCGTTCCGCGTGAGCTCCTCGCCGGAGATCCCCGCGGGAAAGCCCAGATAATTCTCGATCCGCGCGCTCGTGCCGGACTGCCCACCGGCGGCCAGGGCCTCGAGCGTGAGCACGTCGAGCCCCTCGGATGCGCCGTACACCGAGGCCGCGAGCCCCGCGGGGCCTGCGCCGACCACGACGAGATCGTAGATGTGGTCCGCCTCGAGCGAGTACGTGAGCCCCGCGCATGCAGCGAACGCCGCGATGGACGGCCTCTTGTGATACTCGCCATGCCGCCCCATCACGATCGGCGTTTCTGCGGCGGAGATGCCGAGCTGCCGGAGCATGGCGTCGGCTTGCTCGTCGGAGTCGAGATCGACGAAGTGAAATGGGATTGCGTTGCGCGTCGCGAAATCGCGCAGGCGATGCGCGTCGGGCGAGAAGCGCGAGCCGAGGATCTTCACTCCCTCGAACCCTTGGCTGATGAGTAGCGACCGGCGCTCGAGAAATGCCTTGACGATCGTCTCGCCGAGATCGGGGATCTCGTCCACCGCGCGACGCAGCTCACCGGTGTCGAGCTCGATGAGTGATCCATCCTGCTCGGCGCGAGCCATGATGAGGGCGCTTCGGCCGGAGAGCATATCCACGTCGCCGGTGAACTCACCCGGGAGATGCATGCGTACGAGTCGCTCGCCTCCGCTCGAGTGATCGACGATGGCGATCGCACCCTCGACCACTACATAGAAGCAGAAGTTTCGGTCGCCCTCGGCGAACAGCACGTCGCCGGCGCGAACGCTGCGCTGGTGTCCGCGATGCGCGAGCGCTTCGAGGTGGTCGTCGGTGAGGATTGGAAACGCGATGTCTTGTTCGCTTGGCATGCATACACTCTCGGGAACGCGGCTCGTGCGGTGAAGCCCGGGTGGCATCGCTCGTCACTGGAGGCCGCGAGTTCAATGTTAGCGCGGGGCGTTCTCGTGCCCAGGGCCGATCTCGCCGGTGAAAGATGGCTGCGGAGCCTTCACAAGGAAATCTTTGTGCCGAGAACGGCCGAGGCTGGCGTACTCTCGAATGCTGCGGGATGAGACAGTCTGTCGCTGACTGGAGATTCCATTCCTCCACGAAGTAGCGCAAACTCGCGCAGCGCCTACTCCCTCAGCCATCGATCTCGCACGCACGAGGTGTGAGCCATGTCGCCGATTCACCGCACTGGACGTTTGCGTTTGCGCCACGGCGTTGCGCTGCTGTGCTTCGCGCATCCGATTGGCGCGAGTGCGCAAAGCGAGCGATCCATGTTTTCCGACAGCATGTCGGCCATCTACGCGGAACGAAATCTCCCCGTGACTTGGCGAAACGTGATGCCTGGCTGTTTGATTGCGCGGACGTCCCCTCCGGTGTATCGCTCGCCCGTATTCCTCTCGTACACGACGAACGACACGAGCAATCGGCTGCAGCTTTCGCAGGCCAGCGTGATCGCATCAGATGTTGTTCGAGAGATTCGCAAGGAGCTCCGCGCTCCTTCAGACTCAGCCGCGGATGGGACGCAGCGCGTGAGCTGGCGCGCGCTTCCCGTCAGTCTGCGAATCACGGCGGTGGGTAATGGGCCGGTCGTCGGAGTCGTTCGAGGACCTCCATCGGACAGCAGTGCATCGTCGCTG
>DASXQD010000498.1:0-4111 GCA_036493195.1 Gemmatimonadaceae bacterium
GTTGTACCCGTCCAGCTCGAGCACGCTGGCGCATCCTTCGCGCAGCGTACGATCGTCATCGACGACGAGGATCCGAATGTCGGCCTTGACTGCCGCAGGTATCGCCAGCGGGTCGCGACCAACTCTCGACGACGGCGCGGCCACATCGATTGGGGGGTCGGGTATTACGGGGACCGTCATGGTGAGCTCCTCGAGCGCGACGAACTGAAGACAGAGGGCAACGAGAGTAGGATGATCTAGTGCAGCTGCGCGTCACATCGTGTGCGTGATGTGTGCCACACATACAGCGGTGTGTCGCCCTGATCCCTCGTTTTCCGGATTCAGCGATATAAAATGTTCCATATGCGCGACATAGTTGTCGCCGGTCGACTACAAGCTGATCGGCACCCATACTACAAGTTCTGCGGCACGAATGCCACTGGAGTGCGCATAAATGCGACGTGCTCGCTACTATTCTGCGTATGGGCTCGCGGTCCGGGCCTTTGGGTTGCTGTTTTGGAGGATCGGCGTCGACAGTTGTTGGGCCTGATATTGCATCCCCGGCAGGGTTAACTACTCGTCCGAAGGCGCGCCCCGTTGGCGTGATTCGAGGCTACACACCCATATTGGCCGCGCGTCACCTTACTCCGCACACTCCTCGATGACTGCTCCGCAATTTCCGTCGAATCTCCCAGTCGAGCCGCCCCGCGAATCCACCGCGATGGCGTACGGCCAGAACTATTTGCCCGCGTGGGCGACGCAATCGCCGCTGGAGGAGCCGGGGATCTCGTGGACTCGCTACTTCTCGGCGCTCAAGCGCTACAAGTGGCTCATTTTGTTCGTCGCTCTCGCCGGTACCGGTATCGGCTTCGGCGTCACGCAGTTCATGACGCCCGCGTATCAAACGCAGGGCACGATCTGGATCTCGGAGAACGTGACGCAGCAGGGGATGCCTTCGCAGGGGCCTATTCAGGGCGATCCGCTGGTGACGCCGGGCGCGTGGGCCGACCTGCTCAAGAGCTCGGCGATCATGGACAACGTGGTCCGCAAATACTCGTTGTACCTCTGGCCGAAGCTGCAGAAGGATGCCCCCTTGTTCGCGGGATTTCAGCCGCTGCCAGGGCTGCACCCGGGCAACTACGTGCTCAGCACGGATGCGACGAACTCGCACTACACCCTGACCACGGACGAGGGAAAAGTCGTGGCGGAAAAGGGAGTGACGGGCGATTCCGTCGGGCGGAAAGTCGGCTTTGCCTGGAAGCCAGCCGCTAGCGCGCTCGGCCCGTCCCGGAACGTTGCGTTCACGGTGGTCAGTCCGCGCGATATCTCCAGCGGCCTCATTGCGAAGGTGGACGTCACTCTGCCGCAGAACAGCCAGTTCATCAAGCTCACGCTTCCTGGCACCAATCCGCAACGAACGGCAATGATTCTCAACGGGATCATGCGCGAGTTCGTGAGCACCGCGGGTGAGCTCAAGCGCCGCAATCTGCTGGAGGAGTCGAAGGCACTCTCCGATCAGCTCGACACGGCCTCGCGCGCGCTCAAGTCGGCGGAAGGCTCGCTCGAATCGTATCGCAAGAACACCATCACGCTTCCCTCGGAAGCGATCATGGCCGCGCCTGCGACGGGCATGGGCGCCGGCGGCGGGACGGGCGGCGGCGATCCGGCCATGAGCAACTATTTCGGTCAGAAGGCGCAGTATCTCCAGATCCAGCACGATGTCTCTGCGCTGCAGGCCATCGTGCGCGATCCGAACAACATCACGTCCGATGCCTTCATCGGCATCCCGTCTGCGCAAACCTCGCTCGCGCTGCAGGCCGCGCTGCAGGATCTCAGCAAACGCGAAGCGGCGCTCCGCGCGGCGCGCGAGAGCTACACGGACGAGCACAAGATCGTGCAGGACCTTCGGCTCTCCGTGCAGACCATGCGCACGCAGACGCTGCCGCAGGTGATCAACACGCTCATCGGGGAGCTGCAGGGACGCGGCACGGATCTCAATCGCCAGATGGCGAGTGCGTCCTCGGAGCTCAAGGACATTCCGCCGCGCACCATCGAAACGATGCGCCTGCAGCGGGAGGTCGTGTCGCGCTCGTCGCTCTACTCGATGCTTCAGCAGCGGTACGCGGAGATTCAGCTCGCCGCGGCAGCTGCTACTCCCGATGTGAGCATCCTCGATACGGCCGTGGCACCGGCTGCGCCGTCCAAGAACACCGCACCTACGATTCTCCTCCTGGCGCTCGTCGTGAGCTTCGGTGCATCGATCGGACTCGCGCTGCTGCTCGATCACACGGATCCGCGCCTGCGGTATCCGGAGCAGGTCACGCGCGAGCTCGGACTCTCGATTCTGGGTGCCGTGCCCACGATCAAGCGCTCGCGCGCGGGCGATCCCGATCCTGAGGAAGCCGCGCAGGTCATCGAGTCGTTCCGCACCATTCGCATGGCGATCACGAATCAGTACGACGCCAGCGGCTCCGCCATGCTCACGGTCTCGAGCCCGGGCGCGGGCGATGGGAAATCACTCGTCTGCTCGAATCTCGCGCTCTCGTTCGCCGAAGCCGGATATCGCACGGTGCTCGTGGATGGCGACACGCGTCGAGGACAGCTGCATGCGATGTTCGGCGCGAACCGTCGCCCGGGGCTGCTCGATCTGCTCGGCGGCGATGCGCCCTTCGAGGCTGTGCTTCGCTCCACGACGCACGAGCGGCTCACGCTCATTCCGTGCGGCACGCGCCGCCATCGCGGACCGGAGCTGCTCCACTCGCAGGCCATGTCCCAGTTCATCGCGGAGCTTCGCCGTCGTTACGATGTCGTGGTGGTCGACAGTCCGCCGCTTGGCGCCGGTGTAGATCCGTTCGTGCTCGCGGCCGCGACCCAGAACATGCTCATCGTGCTTCGCACGGGCGCGACCGATCGCAAGATGGCGGAGAGCAAGTTGAAGCTGCTCGATCGTCTGCCGGTGCGGATGCTGGGCGCGGTGCTCAACGACATTCGCGCGCAGGGCGAGTACAAGTACTACTCGTACCTCTACGGCTACACCACGAGCGAGGACGACGACCTGCCGCAGAGCACGACGCAGGTCGGCGAGCTTACAGGGCGAATCTGACCGGAGCCTTGTCGAAGGCGCGGAGCTGATCGCCACGCTCCGCGTCGCGCACCTGGCGCAGCGCCGTGTTCGCGCGAAGCAGCATCTCGACCGCGTCCACTTCGGCCTGCGCACCATCGGACACCGAGCAGTAGCCGGCGCGCAGCTCCACACGCTGCGCGATACCGTTCTGCGTCGTCATCATGTCCGAGAGCTGCGATTCGAGACGCTCCATCATGCGAATCGCTCCCGGCTCTTCGGTGGAAGGCGCGATGATCGCGAACTCCGTGGGTCCGAGACGGCCGATCGCGTCCGATGCGCGTCCAGTGCGCCGGACGATGGCACCCAGTCGCTCGATCATGATCTCGGTGATCGCGGGGGGCGTCGGCTCGGTTTCGGTGGTCGCGACGGGAGTGAACGCCACGCAGGAGATTGGCGCGCGCAAACGCTGCGCATCAGCGGACATCTCGCGCGCGCGGCGCACCATTCCCTGCATGTTGTAGAGCCCAGTCGCCTGGTCGAGCAGACTCTCGTCGCGCAGCCGGTCGACGGCGCGCTTGCCACGCATGTACGCATCGAGCTTGAGCAGCAACAGCTCGGCGTCGAGCGGCTGACTCACCACTTCCCATGCGCCTGCCTTGAATGCCTCGAGCCGCTCCTTCCGCTCGGGAGTACCCGAGCTCGTGAGAATGATTGGCGTCTCCTCCGCAAAGTGCGGATCGTCGCGAAGCGCACGACAAACATCGACGCCGCGCATATCGGGGAGGCGCACATCGACCATGATCAAATCCGGCTGCGCGCTGCGCACGAGGCCGAGGAGTTGGCGGCCGGTGTAGGCGCGAAGCACGGCGTAACCGTGCGGACCCAGAATCGTTTCCAAAGAACGCGCGGCCCACTCGTGCTCGTTAGCGAGCAGAATGAGAGGTGGTCGTGGGGTAAGACCTGCTTCCGTCATGCCTTCCATGGATTCGAGCGACACACCGCAGCGGCCTAGCTCGCGCTTCGGTGCGCAGCGTACGCTCTGCACGTAGCATGCGATGCGCGCCTTGT
>DASXQD010000499.1:0-2794 GCA_036493195.1 Gemmatimonadaceae bacterium
TCCTTGCGCAGGTCCGCGTCGCGCAGCGCTGCGCACGCGCCAACGTAGCTCTCGAGCGGGCACGCGCTCGCGATGACCTCGAATCGCGCGACGATCTCCGGTTGGCGATGGCGAAACTCGCTCGTGAACCAGCGCAGCATCGCGTCGCTCGCCGTCTGCTCCATCCCTTGCTCCCGCACGGTGCGCATGCGCGTGCTCCACCCCTCGCTCGTGCCGATGCGCGCGGCGGTGTTCGCGAGCACGAGCCGCTTCACATGATGCGACGCATGTTGAGCGAGCCACATGCCGGTCACGCCCCCGATCGAAATGCCGCATACCGCCGCACTCGGCGCGCCCGCCGCATCGAGCACGGCGAGGGCATCGCGGCCCAGCTGCTCGATGGTGATGTCGCCCGGAGACGCGCTCGATTTCCCATGCCCGCGCATGTCGTAGCGGATGACCCGAAACGATTTTCGGAGCCCGGGCATCTGCTCATCCCAGAGCTCGTGCGAGGTGCCGAGGGAGTGCAGTAGCAGCACGGCGGGCGCGCTGTCGCGTCCTTCCACCGAATACCAGATGCGTGCGCCACCGATCTCGATGTCGGGCATGCTCACCACTCTCCGCTTGAGCGTCGCGCCGCGCGCGAGGTGCTCCGGAATGTAGTCGCGGCACGGGCCGCGCGAGAGACTCTGACTGCGTACGCGGGCGACTACGGCTGCCGCACCAGATGAAAATCGTACTCGAGCCTTATCGTGTCGGCCACGCTGAGCAGTACGGGAACGTGTGGCTGCGCGAGCTGCACATCGGCGAAGGTGAACTTCGTCCACCCGGTGCCGGTGATGTCGCTGCCGCTGCTCTTCGCCGTGACATGCCATGTCGTAGGGCTCGTCACGCCGTGCACCGTGAGATTTCCCTCGACCTGGAAGTCCTGCTCCACGCTCGAGAGCGGGAGCTTGGCGCCACTCAGCGCGATCGGAACGAATTCGACCGTCGGATATTGCGCCGTCTCGAGCGTGCGATGCGCAACGTATCCGTCGCGGCGTTCCTGATCGCTCTTGAGCGACGTGACGTCGATCGTGATCTTCGACGCCGCGGTATCCACGGCGCCATTGGGCGCGATGCTGACACCGCCCGTGATGGCATTTGTCTTTCCAACCGCATCGTTTGGGAGATCGTGGTGCATCAGCTGCTCCCGCACGCGATAGCGCGCCTCGTTCCCGTCCGGCGCGACCGTATAGCGCAGCTCGGCCGGCGCGCGCTCCACGCGCGCGCCGGCGTGAGCGGCGGGAATGGCGAGCACTGGTATGGCAATCAAGGCGGCGAGCGACATCTTCATAATCGTAGCAATTCTCCGGAGAGCTCATGAGATCGTTCGATATCATACGCGCCAGGCGCTCGCGACGTTCATCCGCCAGATGAGCCGCACCCCGGTTCTCATCGTCGGCGCCGGACCCACGGGGCTCGTGCTCGCTCTCTGGCTCACGAAAGCCGGCGTCGCACTGCGCATCATCGACGAGGCATCGGAGGCCGGCACGACGTCGCGCGCGCTCGCGGTGCAGGGGCGCACGCTCGAGCTCTATCAGCAGCTTGGCATCGCACATTCGGTGGTGGATGCCGGCGTCAAGGTGGCGGCGGTGAATCTCTGGGTGCGCGGCAGGCGCACGGTGCGCGCTCCGATCGCGGACATCGGGCGCGGCTTGAGCCCGTTCCCATTTCCGCTGGTGTATCCGCAGGATGCGCACGAGAAGCTGCTCATCGAGCATCTCGCGGTGCTCGGAGTGCAGGTCGAGCGACAGACGGCGCTCGTGAGCTTCGAGCAGAGTGCGAACGGCGTGAGCGCACTACTCCGGCGTGGAGACGGAAGCGAAGAGCGCTGCGATGCGAGCTATCTCGCCGGATGCGACGGCGCGCGCTCGAAGGTACGCGAAGGACTGGGCATCGGATTTCCCGGCGGCACGTACGAGCACATGTTCTACGTGGCCGACGCGCAGGCGCACGGCCCCGTAGCCGACCACGAGCTGCACGTCGATCTCGACACGTCGGACTTCATCGCCGTGTTTCCACTCAAGGGCGAGAATCGCATTCGTCTGATCGGCTCCGTAAACGTGCCCCTCGGAGGCGAAGAACGCATTCCGACATTCGACGATGTGAGCAAGGCGCCGATCTCTCAAATGAAGATCGAGGTCGAGAAGGTGAACTGGTTCTCGACGTATCGGGTTCATCATCGCGTAGCGCTCTCGTTCCAGCGAGAGCGCGCGTTTCTGCTCGGCGATGCGGCGCACATCCACAGCCCGGTTGGCGGCCAGGGGATGAACACCGGAATCGGCGATGCGGTGAATCTCGCCTGGAAGCTGGCGGCAGTGCTGCACGGCGAGGCCAACGCTCGCTTGCTCGAGAGCTATGAGCCGGAGCGCATCGCTTTTGCGAGACGGCTCGTCGCGACCACCGATCGCGCGTTCACGATCGTGACGAAGAGTGGACCGATCGCGGCGTTCGTTCGCGAGCGCATCGTGCCTGTGATCGCACCGTTCTTGTTCAGCTTTGCGCCGATGCGACGTTTTCTCTTTCGCACCGTCTCGCAGATCAGCGTTGCCTATCCGGCCAGTCGGCTCAGCGCGGGCCGCGCGGGGAAGGTGCGTGGTGGCGACCGGCTGCCGTGGGTTCCGCTGAGCGAGAGCGCGGACAACTTTGCGCCGCTCGCAACGATGGCCTGGCAGGCGCACGTCTACGGTGATGCGCTTGCGAGCGCGACAGCAGCCTGCCGCGAGCTGCAAATCCCTCTGCACGTTTTCAGCTGGTCGCGCGCGGCCGCACG